>NZ_JAHDSX010000037.1:0-23980 GCF_020969955.1 Allobaculum fili
GGATCCGAAGTATGAAGAAAACGATGAAGAATAAAAAATACGCCAAGCGGGATCTCGAAAGGGATCCCGTTTAGCGTATCTAATATTCAGTCTCGCGTATACCCGTCGATTGTTTGACACTTACGCTCATCTGGCCAAATCGGCCATTTTGAAAAAACAGTAAACCAAAAGCGGTTTTCGCTGAAGGCACAAGCCAGAGTATTGGATCTGGCCGGTGTTCTTGCGAAAACCGCTTTTTTCATGGAATGTCGATGGATGAAAAGAAAAATCGAAGAAAGAGAACGGATCCTATTTTCGAAAGCCAAAAAATCCGCGTCTGAACTTTACTTCATGGCTTTGAATGCCGCGCAGATCGTAGCCTGCCTGGCCGATTACGGACTTGATCTGATCCTCATCAAGAGGCTTTTCGGAAAGAATTTCAATGGTGCCTTTACGACGGGACGCGGTTACTTTCTTAACCGTAAAGTTTTTGCGAACGGTGTCAGCGAGATGGCTTTCACACATGCCGCACATCATTCCATCTACTTTGAGAACGGTCTGAATCATATTGGGGGCCTCCTTTTTCAGATGAGATCTTTCTGGTAGGCAATGCGGGGCGTACCGTCATCGGTATAAATGATTCCGCATTTTGTAAAGCCGTTTTTTTGAATCAGGTGCTGCATGGTGAGATTGTCCGCATGGGTATCGATACGTAAAGACGGATTGCGGCTTTCGCAAAATTCGATCAGCGTTTTAAAAACGCCTGGACGGGTTCCGGACGAAGCAATTTTATGAATGGCACTGTAGGGAAGATCGCTCAGCCAGCTTCCGTTTTCGATCACCGCATACGTGGGATCTGGTCCGGGAATCATGGAAAAGGCGCCGATGATTTCGCCGTCTTCTACAAGGACATAGGCGTTGTGATGTTCAATATCGGAAACGATGGAAGACTCTGAAGGCCGATTGTCTTTCCACTGGTTTGGATTGCCATTGGCTTTCATATAGGCGCGCGCATGGGCGTAAATGGCCTGGAGTGCTTCCAGATCGTCCAGTGTTGTATTTCGTACGATACGACTGGATGGATGGACAGGATTTGTTTGATCGGACATGGACAGGACTTCCTTTCTGTTTTTTTCGTTTTTTGAGACGCTGTGCAGAATTGAGTTTTTCTGCAGAGCGGAATGGACTGGAAAAGCATGCGTTAAGACAGCGAAAAAAGTGTAGCATTGCCCATGGATTTCTTACAAATCAAAGAAGCTTTGATAAGAAGACTGAGGCGATTTCAAAGAGATTTCGGCCTCTGAAACGGTTCCAAAAACCAGAAAAAATGAAGTACAGAAAAACGCTCCGGCCTTTGGATGAGCGGAGCGTTCGAATATCATATCTAGATTTTTGTGTGCGCAATGCACCAGAAAATTGAAATACCGTAAGGGATAGTTCGATCAGTCTGCCGGCTTCATCTGCATGGATCCGGAAGCCTTGTTGTCATCCTTCGGCTTTCTGGATGTCGAAGACTTCGCATTCGGATCGTTGACAACGGTAGAAGGCAGCTCGGAATCGGACGTGCCCATGCGTACGCTGTCAATATAGTCCTGTACGCTTTCTTCAATAATGCTGAAGTTCATGTTGCCTGCATTGAGAAGAGCCGTATGGAATTCCACCGGATCGTAGTCTTCGCCAAGAGATTCTTTGGCGATGTCGTTGAGTTCCAGCAGTTTCATGCAGTCAAAGTAGTAGGCGTAGAAGACGCCTGGATCGAGGCAGAGACGATCGTAAATGCTGTCGGTGCCTTCGCCCCAGTTTTTCGCGAACTCCTTACGGGAGATGTTTTCGTAATTGACCTGATAGTCCATGAGCAGAACGGTGTAGTTGGAGAAAAGCTCGGACAGCTCCCACACTTCCAGCTTATCTTCATCAATACCCGTCCAGGGCAGCGTCTGGAGCGCCGCATACGTGGCGTAGCCTTCCTGCGTACCCAGCGTGCCGAGAATGTACTCGAGCGGGTGTGCGGCATGTTCCTTTAAATACTGCGTCTGGTACATGTGACCCGGGATGCCCTCATGAGCAAAGGTGTCATACAGAGAAAGGCTTTGCGGATTTGAGCCGTAATCGCGCTCGTTGTAGCGGATTTCGTACGTGTCGGTGCTGTCGATTGGAGGGACAAGGAAATAGGCGAGAACGCTGTCCTGCGACTGTTCGGGCGCCAGCGGTTTTATCTCATAGTCCATTTCATCCACGAGAGGGAAGACAGCCGGATAGCGTTCGTTTAAGAACGGAATAATTTCCGAAATGGAACTGAACGTTGTTTCCGGCTCGCTCATCAGGGAAGCTGCATCTTCCTTTTCATTAATAATGCGCGAGTATTCCGTCAGACAGTTCTGCACGGCTTCCGTAACCTGCTTGTTGATTTCGACGGGCGACATATCCATGCCCGTGTACATTTTCAGAATCTCTTCGTAGGCTTCCTTGCCGTTTGGAAGGGAAGCCATGCCAGAAAGCGGCTTATTCTTGTCCTTGAGTTCTTCCAGGCCTTTTTTCATGGTTTCGTACGACGGGAAGAAAGACGTGTCCAGCGCTTTTTTAATCCGGGTTTTCCACTCTTTCTTCTCGGCGTCGTTCAGATCGGTCAGTCCGTCAATTTCTTCTTCAAGCGATTCTGTAACTGGAGAATCGTCTTTGGTTTTCAGAACGTCGTCAATCGTCTTCATCGTGCTGTCGTATGAGATCGAAAACAGATCCTGCTCGGCCTGCTTGCGCGTATATTCGAGATTTTCCTCGACATAGCGCGGCATATCATTGATCAGTTTTTCCAGCGGTTCCAGATCGTCCTTTGTGTAGAGGGAGTATTCGGAAAAAAGCGTGACCATGCTCGAAGGCATTCCGTTGACCATGGACCAGGGCGTTCCAATATAATCGAATTTCTCATCGGAAGTCTTTTCGAACCGTTCGCATTCCCAAAGAAGCTGTTCGTACATCCAGCGGTTCTTTTTGGAAAGCGCAGATGTATTCCACTTCTTGAGCTGATCGTATGTCTTATCGTTCAGCTCGATCCGTTTGGACTCCGGAAATGGAGAACCCAGCGTGATCGGGCATTTGGAAAGATCGATTCCATAGTTTTCCGGATGAAGGAAATACTGATGCACGCTCAGATAGCTTAATTCACAGTAATCGACCAGATAGTCGTCGAGAAACTGTGTAAATTCCGCGTCCGGTACGGCTTCCGTATTCTGACCCGGAGTCGGTCCATTCGTGGAAGGCCCGCAGGAGCAGGCGGCCAGCGAAAGGGCGAGAAACGAAATTAAGAAAACTTGTATCCATTTTTTCATATAAATCTCCTCAAACGGGAACACGCCCAGTCCGGTCGCAATTCCCATCAGTATTCCTATGATAGCGTATCCGTTCAAAGAATTGAGAACGGGGGCGGTTAAGTTTTTCCAAACTCAGACGGCTTGGATAAGGGAAAAATTCGGAATTCGCTGTGTCAAAATGCGCTTCTTTTCTACATACGGTAAAAATCTGGATTCGAATCCGGGAAGCATGCAAAAAACCTGTCTGCTTCGCTGTTTGAAGACAGACAGGTTTTTCGTAAGAGATTTTGAAAGACCAGAGAAAGGGGTTCTGGTATGGACAGTGGAATGCAATCGAGAAGAGAAAATTTTTCAGGAAAGCCGGATTTGTATGGATATAGATTTGTATGAATATATTTGTATGAATATAAGGAAACGCAGTCATCTCGAAAGGCAGCCGCCGCCGAGTGAGAGCGACAGGCAATGGTATGTATTGCTGAGCCGGGAAGAAAGGGCTTGCCCAAAAGAGAAGCTTTCGTAACCGGGCGTCTTTCATTTTACGATGACGATTAGAACAGACGGGTGAGCAGGATGATGCCTTCGGCTGCAACCGCGATGATCAGAGCCAGGCGTCCAGCTTCTTTGACGGTCAGCGTATCGTTTTCGACTTTTTCGCAAAGATCTTCACAGAAGAGGAAAAAGCGATCTTTCAGTCGGGCAAAGAAAGTGCGTGTATAGGAATCCGTGTTGGTAACGGGTGTGGAAGCGGCAGATGTTGAATTGAAATGATTCATAACTATTCTCCTTTGATTGAATAAGAATCATCGCGAATGATTTTGACAAGGATATGATAACAGATATAATTCATGTGTGCAACATGGACGCACCAAAAATAAGAAAAACGCATCTCGTGCACATTCGCCTACTCAGAATGTGAATAGAAGGTGCATGCGCAGGGATTAGGCGGGAATGACGAGTCAGTCTTAATGCCTTTGTTCTGTCATAGGCTATACGATCAAAGAGGGAAGCGGACTTAATTAAAAAAGCAAAAATGCATGGATTATTCTAAAAAAGTGGAACAATAACTCTTGACATACGTAAATAATTTGTTCATCCCTATCGTATTCGCATGGAAAATAAATGAAAAAGCATATCCCTGTACAATTTGCTGATCCCTGTGGTTTTCTATAGGGCAGTCTTTGAAAAGGCTTTCCTTTCGATGAAGCAGATCGCGCATGCACGAATGGTGCATGAAAGAAACACAAGTTCGTACTCGCATTGAAAGGACACCTGCACATTTTACGCATTTTTTGGCGGAACGCTCTTTTCAGCCATAAAGACCGCTGAAACCGCTCGTAATACGGTGCTGAAGCGGATGCCGTATGCTTTATTCTCCGTAAAGGATCGAAAGAGAAGGAAAAAGGAACAGGACGCCTGGACAAATCCGGCTTCAATTTTGTGCAAATCCAGTCTGGTGTGCAGGCGCAAAGCTGTAATTCAGTTATTAATGTTTTGTTTTTGTTTAGCCCGTACTGTTTTTGCCTACCATATGTAAACGCTTGTCCATGATCCATACATGATCCGTTTTACAGAAACAATGAATTAGGATATTATTTGGATATTGTTTTGACGCGCTAACTCAAACGGATTCCGATCTGCATTTTTGCACAGAGGATTTCGACAGTTTGAGAGCAGCGGTCCAGAAAGGAACGAAATGCTTAAAAAAATCAGCATCTATAACGGCCAGGTGATTCTGAATTACGACCGTGCCTACCCGAAAGATCGTGCGACTCTTCTGAAAAGCCGTACTTTTGAAAAGTTCATCACTTATTTTGTTCGCATCACAGAAGAAACGAACCCGGCGGTTTACCTCTATCTGACTCAGGATGGTACGCTTACTCCTAAAAAAGCGGCCCAGGAGCTGATTGAGTTCTTCCGTCTGCTCGTTGTTTTCGATTACGAAGAACTTTCCGATAATCCTCTCGAAAGAGACCGTCATCAGCTGCTGGATGTTATCGAAGAGATTTACCACAGCTGGCGTTCCCTGCAGCGTTTTGGATTCATGAACTCCAACAATATGCCGGACTTCGGAATCAACACGCTCGTTCGCCGCGACTCCAACCTGAATGACCTGATTCTGCGTACGTACCGTCTGTATCAGGAAAAGATCGCCGGACGTCCAAATCTGGTATATCGCCAGGTTCAGGCCGGTACCAATGCCTGCTTCTCCATTCATGAAGTACGCAATTCCTTCTCCGAAGACTATCTCCCGCTGCATAAGATCCCGATGATCGATACCGTAATGCTCCGTACTCCGATGATTCTTCATCCAACGAGTTCCAAGCGTACTGGCATGTTCACAGAAACCGATGTCAACCCGCTCGATATGCTGTATATCAATACGGAAGAATGGTTCTGCCTCCCGATCAAAGTCGGAAAACTGCTCTGCTTTGTTTACTTCAACTGCAAATACATCGCGCTCGCCCTTTCCATGGTCAACCTGTTTGAGCTGGCTACTGTGGAAGAGTCCGAAACCAAACCGGATCTGATCATGATTTACGGAAACGAAGACGGACTGAACGAGACCAAGTACTACCACGATACCGACAACGATATCTGGATCGGCCGTATTTCCGACCATCCGCGTATGGAATACTTCGGCTACCTCAAGAAAATGGCACTGACGCTGCACAACCTCGCTATGATGGAACGCGGCTGGCTGCCAATTCACGGTGCCATGGTCAACGTTGTTCTCAAGGACGGCCGTTCCAAAGGCATCATCCTGATGGGCGACTCCGGTGCAGGCAAGTCCGAATCCATTGAAGCCCTCAAGAGCGTCGGACGCGATCTGATCAAGGACGTTCAGGTTGTCTTCGATGATATGGGAACTATTCATATGGAAGACGGCGTTCCATACGGTCAGGGTACAGAAACCGGTGCCTTCATTCGTCTGGACGACCTCGATCCAGGTACGCCGTATAAAGATATGGACCGCTCCATCTTCTTTGCTCCGGAAAACCCGAACGCCCGCATGGTCGTACCGGCAAGCTCCTATTCTTTCATTACGAAAAACCATCCGATCGACCTGTACTGCTATGCCAACAACTACACCGACAAGTGCGGTATGGATGAACTCCCTGCAGACGAGTTCAAGGCCACCTGCAAAGCCGGAACCCGTATGGCTCTGGGCACAACCCAGGAAAAGGGTCTGTCCAAAACGTACTTCGCCAACCCGTTTGGTCCAATGCAGCGTCAGGAAGTCTGCGATCCGCTGATCGACGATACCGTTAAGGCGCTCGAAGGCAACGGCGTATTCCTCGGTCAGGTTTACACCCACCTGGGCTTTGACAAGACCAACCGTGCCGGCATCGAAGATGCAGCCAAGGAACTGCTCGACTTCATCCTCGATCAGGCTGCTGAAACAGAAGCAGCTGAAGATGTCGATGTGCAGGAGGCTGCAGCGGCTGAAGACGCCGAATAAATCCCGATCGGTCTGAACTGGATTCCTGAATCCTCAGACTGACTTCGTTTTAAGCATTGAGGCATTCGAAAAGACAGCTTCGGCTGTCTTTTTTGATGTCTGCAGGGAAAACTGATGCTTCTTGACAGGGAAGAGGGTAAGGATTATTTTCCGTACATACCCAAGGAAGCCATGTATTTCCAGCCTTTTTTCGCAGAACGGTCTGGATGGATCCGGTTGAACGCCCCATAAAAGCATTCAAATCGCATCCAATTGAAAAAGAAGTCTTTAAAGAACGGTTTTTCTGGTTATTCTGAAAGGACGAGCACGCAGGATTGTTATCCAGCCCGATTTGTCTTCGGATCCGTTCCGCATGAACAGCACGGTTCCGGGCAAGCCGAAAATCAAACCAAAAAGAAAGGGATGGATTTTTGATCCATCCAGAAAGTGGAGAAATGAAAAGTGAAAGAATACCCAATGCCGGCCGTACCGGATCCGGAGCGTGAACATACGATTCATCAGCACATCATTCAGCCCGATCAGGCCGCTGTACGAAAAGCGTTTGCGACGACGTATGTATGGATGATTCTCGGACTGCTCGTCAGTGCGGCTGTAGCCTTTATTTTCGCTCAGCCTGAACTTTACCCGATCGTCGATAATCCCTTTGTTCTTCTGGCCCTGTTTCTGGCCGAGCTCGTTGTCGTAGTCCTCTTTACGCGAAAGCTGAATACGGCCACGATTGGAACTTTGCGCGGCATGTTTCTGCTGTATTCCGTTTTAACCGGAGCAACCCTGGCTACACTCGCCACGGTATGGAATGGATCGACAATTTTTGCGGCTTTTCTGGTCAGTGCCATTTATTTTGGCTGTCTGAGCCTGATGGGCTTCTTTTCCAAAATTCGTCTTGATAAGATCGGTCCGATCTGTCTGGTCGGTCTGGTGGCTCTGATCATCTGTGAAGTCATTATGTTGATTTTCCGCTTTTCAGCAGCCACGCAGCTCTTTTCCGCGATCGGTCTGATTCTGTTTACCGGAATTACCGCCTGGGATGTTTATCGTATGAACAAAACGATGCAGGCGGTCTGTGCATCGCAGGAATGGCTCGACCGGCTTGGCATTTCCTTTGCGCTCGAACTCTATCTGGATTTCATCAACATTTTCCTGCGCGTTCTGGCGCTGATCTGCAACGGTTCTTCGTCTTCACGCAAATAGCGGCAGGCCATCCTTTCCAGAGAAATCTTTTTGTGACAGGCAGGTTTTCCGATTCCTGTCGTCCTTAAGCCATGCGCTTTTACTTTTTGGCGGATGATTTTAACAAAACAGCCATTCGCCTGTACTCACGATCCAGATTTCCAAATGAAAAAGACGCCGGCATTCTGGCGTCTGATCCCCATGTCCAGCAAGGCATGGGGTATTTTTTTCGTTATTTGAACGGATCCAGAAGTGCGCAAATCGAATTGCATTGCCAGGAAATTGGACCCGCATCCGAATGCGGCGCTGCTGGTCTGGAAAGTGGAGAAGATCATTGTTCTGGCTGGCTTTTGTTCGGAGAGACCAGATTCCAGATGCCGAGTAAAAGAATGAGAATACAGGCAGCCTGTGAACAGGGAGAAATGGATTTCACTGTGGCTTGTAAGAGCAGAAGCCCGATTCCGGTAAGAAAATGCAGCCATTTAAAAACGCGGATCCATTTCCTAAGGCTATCAGCACGCCTGCGTATTACAGGAGAGAGCTGACGAATTGCGAATGTTGCGATGAAGAAAAAAATGGATACAGCCATCATATAGTTCTTCCAGACTGCATAGGATAAAGCAAGTACGAACCAGACAACGATAAGAAGTATGAACTCAAGGGGATTGAATTCTCTCGCATTTTTCCTCATAAACATACCGATTGCCCTCGCTTTTTCTGTGGAAAATATCGAAACTGTCCGATTTTCCAGTTATCGATCCGGACCGTGTCTTTGATGCGGAAAAACGCTTCATTCCCTGCATGTCAGCAGCGGACAGGGATAACACGAAATTCAGTACAGGTACTGCATCTGCTGTTCCTGTATCTTCTTGCACCGGAGCTCTAAGGGAACGGTTAAGTCTATTGTATTTGCACATCTGAAACATCGAACGCTGAATATTGAAATGAACAATTGGATGTCTAAAAAAGTATATACAAGTATATACAATATGAGATTCTTTCGACTTTAACGGCGCTGAAAGAAAGCCTGTGGCTCGGAACAGTCCAAAGGCCAAAACGGCTGGCTCATTCTTCCGGTACCTTTCAGGCTGTTGAAAAAGAAAAGCGCTCCCATTGAAAAAAGGTTTCGCTAAAGGTACATGTTCGCAATCTACGCAATGAAATCCATGAAAATATCCATAGAATAAGGATTCGAATCGCGCTAACTTTAAAAGTCGCAGATTCTTGAAGAGCCTTTTCCTGGTTACACGTTTTTTCCCGAGGGAAAACGCCGAAGGAAAATAAATGGCTCACCGGATCTGGAAGCAGCCGTTCAATCCGGCTGTCTGGTTTGGAGGTTTTCATGAATGGTGAACTTACGTGCGGGCCGCTGAAAAAAGCCCTGATTTTTTTCGCGCTTCCGCTGTTTCTTTCGCAGCTGTTTCAGACGCTGTATAACACGGCCGATACGGTCATTATCGGCTATACGCTGGGCAGTACATCGCTGGCCGCGGTCGGTTCGGTTGCTGCGCTGTTTGAATTGATTGTCGGGTTCTGTACCGGATTCAGTCAGGGCCTTGCCATTATTGGGGCACAGAAATTCGGAGCCGGCGATCTGAAGGGATTTCGTCGAGCTCTCGCTCTGTCGATTGTGCTCTCGATCCTGGTTTCCATGACGATTTCGATCCTCTTTCTGTTTGGGATGGAGTCTGTCCTTCGTCTTTTACAGACGCCGCCTGAACTGTTTGATCAGGCCAGAAAGTACATTTCGGTAATCACTTTGGGACTGATCATCACGATGCTTTACAACCTGGCGGCTGCCTTTTGGCGGGCGGCAGGGGATTCGAAAACACCGTTAGTCATTTTGCTGATTTCCTCGGTCATCAATATCGCGCTCGATTTCCAGTTTATCGTCCAGTTTCATATGGGTGTCGCCGGTACAGCCTGGGCTACGCTTTGCGCCCAGCTGATTTCGCTCATTCTCTGCGTGATCTGGGTGATCTGGAAAAAGCCGGATCTGTCTGTGCATTTTTCGGATTTCCGCTTCCGCTCGTCCATGCTTTCCAATCTGCTGAAAATGGGCTTTTCCATGGCGCTCATGTCTTCGATTGTCTCCTGCGGTACGCTCATTTTGCAGACGGGAATCAACCCGATGGGTACGCAGATCATTGCCGGTCATACGGCCGCCCGAAAGCTGATTTCGATTCTGAACCTGCCGGTTTCCTCTCTCATGATGGCTCTGTCCTCGTTTGCCGCGCAAAATGTCGGTGCCGGCGAGTACGAACGGGCGGAACAGGGAATCGCGTTTTCCAATCGACTCGGTCTGTACTACGGAATTACGCTTACCGTTCTGATCTTTCTGAGCTCCAGAACCCTGGTTCAGGCGATCAGCGGCAGTACGGATCCGGCCGTTCTCGATATTGGCAGCCTGTATCTCAATACCAATATTCCGTTTTTCTTCATTCTTGCGATCCTGCTCAATTTGCGCACTTCGCTTCAAAGCATGTCCATGACGCTGATTCCGATTCTTTCTTCGGTCATCGAACTGGCGGGGAAAATGCTCTTCACCTTCCTGGTCGTTCCGTTTACGGGCTACTACGGAATCTGCGCGGTGGAACCGTTTGTCTGGACGGTCATGGCTTTGTTTCTGAGCTATTTCTATTTACGAAACAGACTGTTCAAATCGCATGGCATTACGGCTCATATTTATCGATAAATCCAAAATCTGTCCGGCGCGTTCAGCCGGTCAGACCAAACCGGAGGGGCTTTTGACCCCGGTATAATAAAGCTGATCTCTGACCGATCAGCTTTTCTTTCGCTTTCAAAAACAATTCGAGACAAAACGGAACGAAAGCGATCAGGCAGAGTGTCCTGTATGATGGAACAGGTTCAATAAAAAGAAATTAGAAAAGGACTTTTTAAAAGGAGCTATTATGAAAATACTCAAATCATTTGTTTTAAGTTTTGCATGCCTGTGCATGGGCCTTGGCTTTGCGGGCTGCACGTCCTCGAATAACAGCGGCAGCGCTTCGGATTCGCAGAGCGTTTCCTATGCGGATGCGCAGGAAGTAATGGAAGCTGCGTGGAATGCGCAGGAAGAAGAAACCAAGCCGTCCGTCTTTGGCGGCTATGGCGAAGAGGTAACGGAAGGCATGCCGATGGCCATTTCTCTGGATGAACCGGACAGTCTGGCAGTCGCCTTCAACGTTCCGGCCACTTTGGTTGAACAGTCGCAAGACGCTTCGGCGATGATGAATTCCATGATGGCCAACGCCTTCACTGCATCCTGCTGGCAGCTGAAAAAAGAAGCTTCCATGGAAGAGCTGCGTGATCAGGTGCAGACCACGTTGCTCGATACGCAGTGGATGTGTACGTTCCCGGAAGAATACGCGATTGTGACGAAGGGACAGTTCCTTGTGGTCGTCTACGGCTACACCGATCAGGTCGATCCGTTTGTTCAGGCGCTTCGCTCCGTTTTGCCGGATGCGATGATCACCAAAGCCAATTTTGAGTAATCCGGATTTTTGCAGTGCAATTTTCGAAAGAAGCGTAACGATTCCAGAACAGGAATAGAAAGCCTGCACTTGCTGAAAAGGAAAAGAGATGTACCGACCGTCTGGGCCCTGGCTTGAACGGCCGGCTTTCGTATACAAACCTTGCGGGCGGATCAAAGGATCGAGCTGAAGGCTTCGATTCGGATCCCCTCACTAACAGATCGCATGGACTGGATTTCTGCAGCAGAGTTTGCAGGATCCAATTCGTCCGTCAGGAAAGGAGAGCGGCATGCTGTTCAGTTCAATTTTGTTTCTTGTCTGGTTTTTGCCGCTGACCTTTCTGGTCTATTTTTGCGTGCCTAAGGCTTTCCGCAATTTTGTTCTGCTTGCGGCAAGCCTTATTTTTTACGGCTGGTCTTCTCCCTGGTGGCTGCTTTTAATTGGAGCGGACTGTCTGATCGGCTATGCGTGCGGCCGGTTTATGGAAAACGGGTCTCCATCCGTTCGCCGGGCGGCTTTGATTGTCGGAATTGTTCTTTCCGGAGCGCTTCTGTTCTGGTTTAAGTACGCGATGTTCTTTTCCCGGCAGCTTTCCGCGCTGACTGGTCTGGATCTGGTCTTAAAGGGAATCGCGCTGCCGGCTGGAATCAGTTTTTATACCTTCCAGGTGATTTCCTATCTGGCGGATGTCTACACCCATAAAGCCCCCGCCCAGCATTCCTTTTTGCGCTTTGCATTATACGTCTGCATGTTCTTTCAGCTGATTGCCGGTCCGATCGTTCGCTACAGCCAGATCGAAGGCGAGCTGGAAACTCGAAGAATAGATGCAAAAAAACAGTCGGATGGGGCCCGGCGCTTTGTCTGCGGCCTTTCGAAAAAAGTGCTGATCGCCAATCCGCTCTCAGCACTCAATCAGTTTATTGTCACACAGGCCGAACCAGCCATCGCCTTGTTCTGGCTGAACGCGTTCGCTGTCTCGCTGCTGATTTATTACGATTTTTCCGGCTACAGCGACATGGCGATCGGTCTGGGGGCCATGATGGGGTTTCATCTGCCTGAAAACTTTCGCTATCCGTTTCAGGCCGGTACCATTTCTGAATTCTGGCGCCGCTGGCATATGTCTCTGACGGCCTGGTTTCGCGATTATGTGTACATTCCGCTGGGCGGAATCCGAAAGGGGAAGGGCAGACAGTTTTTCAATTTGTTTGTCGTCTGGATGTTTACCGGTCTCTGGCACGGAGCGGCCTGGAACTTCATTTTGTGGGGACTGTTTTTCTGGGTGTGGATCAGTCTGGAAAAGTTCCTGCTGCCCGAATCCGTATTGCACACCTGGTCTTACGGGCTGCTTTGCCGCTTGGGAATTCTGATTTCGTTTTTGCTCTTTTATGCGCCGACGCTTTTTGATTTTGCTTCGCAGATCCAGGCGATGTTTGGCGCTGGCGGCCTTCCAGTATGGACCGCGCAGACCGGCTATGTTTTTCAAAACGCGTGTTTACTGATGGCGGCGGCGCTGATCGGTGCCACGTCTTTGCCGCATCGGCTTTTTGTAAAGTACCAGCCGTACCGTATCGTGCAGATTCTCTGCTGGTGTGCGGTCGCTTTCGGACTGATCTTCTGTCTGGCTTCGCTTTCTGCCGGCACATGGAATCCGTTCCTGTATTTTCAGTTCTAGAATTTTCCATTTCAGAATTTTCTGTTGGGAAAGGGAAGATGGCATGCGACATTCCATCTGGATCTGGGTTATGAGAAGGGGTGCGCCAGCTGCTCACTGAAAAACAGGATGGAGATGGATTGTCGTCCGCAAAACGGTTCTGGCGGACGGTTTGTTTCATATTGTGTTTTTATAGGGCTGTAATTAGTCCGGGAAAGGAGAGCTGTCTATGAAGTTTTCGAGAAATGAAAAATCGAATCCAGAGAAAAATCGGAAACGGTCGGTTCATCCCGGCATGCCGATTGTGCTTGGCATTCTTTCCTTTTTCTGTATCGCTTCACTGATCGGTGATACTGGCTTTGCGCAGACGTACTCGCCGACGGAACGGCGAAAACTTGCTTCCTTGCCAAAAATGGATGTTGAGAACGTTCTGGATGGCAGCGGGGGCAATGCGCTCGAACGTTATACAACCGATCACGTGTTTGGACGGGAAGAACTGCTGCGAGTGAACGCTTGGATGGCCAGCGGTCTTTACGGATCGAAAGAGCAGAACGGCCTGATTGCCAAAGAGGGAAAGATTCTTTCCGTTCAGCGAAAAATCGATAAAAAATCGCTGGATCATGCCAGAGATGTTTTCTCTTCGATTTACGAAACCGATCTGAAAGATACTCAGTGCGCTCTGTACGATTCGATCGTTCCGGACAAGTCATACTTTTTGAAAACAGGGGAGTATCTGAATATGGACTACGAAGCGTACCTGGCCCAGGCACAGTCCGTGTTCTCTTTCGCCAGCGAGATCCCGATCGCTTCAACGCTTTCTCTGGACGATTACTACGCCACCGACCCGCACTGGAGACAGGAAGCCATTCTGGAACAGGCCAGAACGATCGCTACGGCTATGGGCGTAAAACTGGCGGAGGATTTTACAGAAGAGACCATTCGTGAAAATTTCACCGCGCAGCAGGGCCTCCAGAGTGTATGGCCGCACAAGGGGGATACGCTGAAGGTTTTAAAGTCGCCTTCGATGAGCGGCTGGACAATCTGGCGCTATGGTGAAAAAGGAAAGCGGCAGGGGACTTTGTACGATCGGACAAAAGCAGAAGGCGAAGATCCGTATTCCGTATTTCTTTCCGGATCGGCGGGAATGATCGAGATTGAAAATCCGGATGGCCCGAAGGATCGGCAGCTGGTTCTGTTTGCGGATTCGTACGGCAGCTCCATGGCACCGCTGCTGGCTACCGGCTACAGTCGGACGACAATTATCGATTTGCGCAACCTGCCCTCGTTCCGTCTGAAGTCTATGATCGATTTTTCCAGACAGGATGTGCTGTTTCTGTATTCCACGTCCGTTCTGAACGCTTCCTACAATCTGAAATAAGGACCGATCCGATTCTGAAAGGTTCGAACACTGACTTTGCCTCAGACAAAAAGAAAACGGATCGCTGCTGGAGGCTGACTGTAAAGCGATCCGTAAAGAGGCAAGAATACAAAAAGACCTTCCTGATTCAGGAAGGCCGATTTGTTGTATATGAAATGGTGGGGGCACTGCGACATAAACTGAACCGTTCTGGCTGGCTCGTCGGAGAGTCTGTATGAAATTCGGATATAGCCGCCATTTCCATCATTTTCATCGTCGAACACTTCAACCCGTTCAACAAACGCATCGAGAAGAACTTTCTGGAAGTCGACTGGTTCAAGAGCACCGCGCATTTTCTCAAGATAGTAGACAACTTTTTCGTAAGAAATAGCGTAGCTGCTCGCCTCGATCTGAGACAGATAGTTTTGAAGATTTGCTTTTTCCTCTTCTGCTTCTTTCAGCCTGGAGACAATCGCATCAGACATTAACCCATTCGCGATTGCATCGACCAGATTGTTAATCTTTCTGTCAGACTCCTGAATCTGCTTTTTAGCGTGCTCAGTTGCCGCATGAATATCTGACTTTTCGTATTCACTGACCACGAATCGAGCAATTTTATCAATGTACTCATCAGTCAGCATGCTGACTGCATCGTTGATAACCAGTTCTTCCAGCAGCTCTTTTCTCTCGTTTTTCTTATCGCAGTTATGAAGCTGTTTCTTACCATTGCATGAATAGTAGCGGTAGACCTTACCTCTGCGGCTTGTTCCGCTGTCTGGAGTCATTGCATAGCCGCAATGACCGCAGAACACTTTTCCTTTCAGTAAAAACTCAGGTGCATCTTTCTTTGGACGTTTTCTCATAGTGGATTGATTCATCTTCAGTTTCTCCTGTACTGCCTGCCATGTCTCCATATCAACGATCGGTTCAATCGCATCCGGATCGAAGATCTCTTTGTGTTCATAGATACCGCAGTACTTCTTGTTTTTCAGGATCCGGCTTACGGATCCGGCCCTGAACGGCTTACCGCCGATGTTGCGAATTCCGCGATTATTGAGCTTAGTGGCGATTTCCCGTAAAGTCATTCCTCTCAGATAATCGGAATACATCTCCTCGATGATGTGACGCGTGTCTGGATCGGGAACGTATTTCTTGTTTTCAATCTTAATCCCCAGAGGAACCGCACCGCCTAGACACTGTCGTTTACGGGCTGATTCATCCATGCCGCGCTGTACTTTCTGAGACAGCTCGCGGCTGTAATACTCGGCCATTCCTTCGAGCAGAGATTCCATGATGATGGATTCAGGGTTATCTGAAATAGCTTCAGTGGCAGACAGTACCCTGATACCGTGCTTTTTCAGCTTGGCTTTGTAGTTTGCAAAATCGTATCGATCACGGGCGAACCGATCCAGCTTGTAGACGATAACCGCCTGAAAAGATTCCCGATCAGCGTCAGCAACCATCTGCAGAAAGTTCTTCCGCTTCTGGGTGTCATGACTGGCGCTGGCGGCTCGATCTACATACTCATCTACAATGAGAATGCCGTTCCGCTCTGCAAAAGCCTGACAGACAGTTCTCTGTCCCTCGATGCTTTGCTCAGTCTGGTTGTTCGATGAATATCGAAGATACAGGACTGCGTTCATTTTGGTTGATATAATAATCACGCCTTTCATTAGGTAGCTCACCGTCGTCACGTGCAATAGCGCTGGTGAGCTTTTTTCTACACTCTATATTATATGTAAATTTTTGTTACATTCTACTGTTTGATTCTATGCGCTAAGTGTTACAATACGCATATGAAAGATAATGATGCTCAAAAATTGCGCGAGAAATTAGTCATCAAAGTAATAATGTGTTTAAAAGATTTATCAGTTGAGCAGCTGAAAAAGGTTATTGAATATATTGATTGGTTTCGAGTTCAAAACTACGCAAAAGAAAAGGAGGAAGCTTAGGCTTCCTCTTTTTCTTTTACAAGGCCTTGTAAAAACTTTTTGATCACTTGTCTTTCCTCAGCTGGCAGTTCCATGAAGTCTCTGATGATTTTCATGTCCATTTGATCAAGATGGTATGTCGCAGCTAAGTTCTCAAGCATGTGTTCGGGTAGGGTTGTGAACATTTCACCTTCACCTGTCTCTAGCCAGCTAAGAGAAACACCGAATCGCTGGCATATGGCAGAAAGCATTTTTTTCGGTGGAGTTCTTAATCCGCTTTCCCATGTATAGAGCGTCTGGCGAGTGATTGCAAGTTCATCAGCAAGCTGATCTTGTGTTAACCCTAGCTCTTTTCTAAGAGCTTTAATGCGTTCGTTCATTATTCCCTCCTTTCGCATATATTATACGCTCTCTGATTTTGAATGTAAAAAAAATCTTACATCTACATGCATTACGTTCTTGCATGTAAGAAAAATTATGGTTAATATGTAATAGCAACATACATAGGAGGAAACAGATGACAGCTAAAGAAGTAAAAGCGGCGATGACCGATGCTGTTGAGATGGCTAAGAAAATCGAGACACTTCCGGCTGATCTAAAAACCACTCTTGATGGTGTAATCACCGGAATGAAGCTGGCCCAGACAGTAAGAAGTCCTGACACAAAAAAAGGAGAAGAGAAATGACAGCACTAGAGCTCTTCGCAAAGAACATTCTTCCGGAAATCAAGAAGTTCTACGAAGATCCGAAGAACCAGGCTGAATTCGAGGCTTGGAAAGCAAAGAGAGATGCTGAGAAAGGAGAAAGCAAATGACAACAAACGGCTACCGCTGGATCTGGACCAGCAAAGATCACATCCTCGCGCACAATCCAGCTGCTCCTGATCCATGGGTCCTCTGGTCGAGAGACCGGGATGGAGATCCATGTAACGGAATCTACGGACAGACAGTCGAGGAAGCTGGTCTCTTCGAAATCAAAGAAACCGCAATCCATCACAACGACGGACACGTCAGCATCAACAAGACAACGAAGGTCACTGGCAAGGGCCAGCAGTACTTCATTAACCGACTTGTAGGAGACACTCATGCGACGCAGAACTGACAGAACAAAAGCACTGACCAGAGCCGCCCACTTCCTCGGCGTGGTTTTCGCCCTGTCAGCGCTGGCCATGGCCGGCCTGATCGACGGCGAAAGAATCAACGGCGAACCATGCAGCATCTGGCTTTTCATGGCGGTATTCGCGATCGGATCCGCAAGCTACCTCGGATCCATGGCGCTCAGCGACATGGTGGAAAGGGGATGAGTCGATGTCTACATATCGAATCCAGGTCACGTGGCTGGACACTGGAGAATGCTTTCCGTCCATCGCGAAGGCCGCAAGGCATATGCCGGTGAGCAGCGCATCGCTGAATAGAGCCTATCGCGGCGGTAAGAGCGAAGCATGCGGGCTGAGAGTTGCCTTCGAGGTTATCCAAGATGTGCGGGGCAACTTTCGACCAGTCAAAAATTTGACGACAGGAGAAACTTTCCCGTCACGTAGAGCCGCCGCTAAAGCCTGTGGTGGAAGTACCTCCGGGCTTTTCTACGCACTGAAGGAACAGCGCAGATACCGCGGACAGTGGTGGAGATACGCATCAAAAAAGCCCTTCTGACGGCAATCAGAAGGACCAATGCCGCTCGGCAAAGCGGCTTACATATAAAAATCAATCCAATTATAACAGGAGGAATAGCAATGAGAACAATTCTCAGGACAGCCGAATGCGCTGTCTCAGGTCTGGACTACGCTCAGGACCGAATCGAGGATCTGATCAAAGAAACGGATCGCGGCGATCTCAGCGTCGAAGAAGCCGGATGTCAGCTGTCGGTTATCCTCGATCATGTCGCCACGAATCAGGATTTCGCGAGAGAAGTCGCGGAGCGTATCCAGAAAATGACCGCCCGTCTCGGGCATATTGCGGAGTCTGTTGATCGGCTTTGCAGTGAACTGGAAGGCACGGATACCCTGATTGATGACGAAAACATTGAGGAGCTTATTCTGGACCCTCTGTGCTGGGTGAAGGAAAAGATTAACCAGTGCCGCTGGGAACTCGGCGTGAAAGGACTTGAATGATGGCGGAGTTCATTGGAATCGTTGAACACGTCGCCACACTGGGGATACCTACCAGACGCGGCTATACCAAGCAGCTTAACTGGACGACCGTGAGAGATTACGAGTCGACCCAGCTTGATCTGCGCACCTGGGATGACCAGAACCGACCGCTTAAAGGAATCCGACTGACGGACAGGGAAGCCGAAGACCTCTATGAAGCCCTCAAAGGAATTTACGAAAGAAAGGAGAAGAGCGATGAATAACGAACTGCATGAAGCCTTGTGCTTTCTGATTGGGCAGATGCGTGAAAACAAAGAAGAGATTTCCCATCTGCTGGATGTGGCACAAAGCCAGCTGAAGAACCTGGATAGCCCTGATTTTTATGAACCGCCAGAGCTGGTAAAGTTCATCTCCTGTGACACGGAAGATCTGAAAAATCTGGCAAACGACCTGCTGAGTTTGGCTGTTCTGGCGAATCTTGTCGCCGATCAGATGAAGAAAGAAGAGGAGAAGGCACATGGACCTGAAAATTGTGATCAGCGCTGATGACAGCGCACTTGAGTTCTCCAGAAATCTTGGAAAGCTCATCGGCCAGTATATTAGCCAGGCTGATATTGAAGCCGGCCTCGCCGGGAAGGTAATCACGGCAACGATCGAGCCGGGCACGATGCCGTGGGAAGACAAAGTTGAAAAGGGCCTGCAGTACGCGGATCAGGCTCAGGCGGCTGGTGAAGCCGTCGCCAAAGCGGCGATCGAGAAGCATGAACAGGAAATCAAGGCCGCCGCAACAGAACAGGCGACAGCGATTACACTGGATGAGCTTCGCGACCTGGCCAGAAAGGTCAGTGATCGGGCCGGATCCAGCACGCCGGTCCGCACCTGCTTCCAGAGTGTCGGAGTGGCCAACCTCAAGAACGAGAAAGGCGTCCCGGTCGAAAAGCGGGAGCTGCTTAAAAAGGCACTCGAGGACTGCTTACATGCCTGATAAGCACGCCCTGCTTTCTGCGTCAGGCTCCAGCCGGTGGCTGCACTGTCCGCCATCGGCTCTGCTTGCCGCGGAGTTTAAGGAAAAACCGAGTCCATACGCCGGCGAGGGAACAAAAGCCCATGCCATGGCTGAGAAGAAACTCCGCACCTGGCTGGCGACGGGAAAGCGTCCAGACATGGACGAGGGCGACAAGGCGATGGATGAGTACACGTCGGCCTACGCCGACTACTGCATCGAGGTTTTTAACAGTACCAAGGCCAAAGCCCCCGACGCTGAAATGGAGATCGAAGTCATGTTGTCCTACTCGGACTATGTTTCGGGCGGCTTTGGCTCCGGCGACTGTGTCATCACATCCGGCGACGTTGCCCACGTCCTGGACCTCAAATACGGCAAGGGCGTGAAGGTCGAAGCCGAAGGCAACAGCCAGCTCCGCTTGTACGGTCTCGGTTTGATACAGAGATATTACTGGCTCAAAGGATTTGAATCCATCGAGATGCACATCATTCAGCCGAGGCTTGATCACATTGCAACGGCTCGCATGAGCCGTGCCGATCTGGAGGCATGGGCGGAAAACGAAGTCCGCCCGATCGCCAATCTGGCATCAACCGGACAGGGCAATTTCAAGGCGGGCGAGTGGTGCCGCTTCTGCAACGCGAAAGGCGCCTGCAAGGCAAGAGCCGAGATTGCAGCCAAAGAGCTTGCGGGATATGAGCAGTGCCAGCCGGAAAGCCTCGATCCGAAAACACTGGCCGAGATCCTCGGCAAGGCCGACGCATGGGCTTCATGGATTGAGGATGTCAAGAAGTACGCGCTTGATGAAGCGCTGCACGGAGCGGTGGTACCTGGATGGAAGCTGGTGGCCGGAACCGCAAGAAGGACCATCACCGACCCTAAAAAGCTTGCCGCCGTTCTGGAAAGCGGAGGCTATACGGACATCTGGAAGCCGGTACAAATGAAGCCGCTGACCGACCTTGAAAAGATGGTCGGCAAAAAGACCTTTGGAGAGCTGGCCAAAGGTCTGATCCACAAACCAGCCGGAAAGCCGACGCTGGTACCCGCATCAGACAAAAGAAAAGAGCTGTCGTCCGTAGAAGACGACTTCAAAGGAGTGAACGAAGATGAGTAACACAAAAGTCCGCACAGGCAAAAAAACACGTTGGAGCTATGCCAACATCCTCGAGCCCAAGAGCATCAACGGCTCGGAACCGAAATACTCGGTCAGCCTGATCATCCCGAAGGCCGACACCAAAACAGTCGATGCGATTCAGAAAGCCATCAGGGCGGCCTATGACGAAGGACTGTCCAAGCTGAAGGGAAACGGCAAGTCGGCTCCGGCGTTTGAAACACTGAAAAAACCGCTCAGGGACGGAGACCTCGAACGGCCGGGCGATGAGGCATACGCAAACAGCTACTTCATCAACGCGAACTCGGCAAGAAGACCGCAGGTCGTTGACCGCAACCTTGAGCCAATCGCAGATCCGGATGAAGCCTATTCCGGCTGCTACGGACCGGTGACCGTGAATTTCTACGCCTTCAACACGAGCGGAAACAAAGGCATCGCCGCTGGCCTTGGGAACCTTCTGAAATGGGCCGACGGCGAAAGACTGGACGGCTCGTCCACGGCGACGACTGATTTCGCAGATCTGGAAGACGACGACGAAGACGACCTTGGCTTCTAGGTGCCGATATGCAGGAACTGCATATCGATCTTGAAACGTATTCATCGGTAGACATCAAGCTGGGTGTCTACCGATATTCGAAAAGCGAGGATTTCGAAATCCTGCTTTTCGCTTACTCGACAGATGGCGATCCGGTGAGGGTCGTCGATCTGTCATCCGGTGAGGCAGTGCCCGACGAAATCGTCGAGGCACTGGCCGATCCGGCAGTAACGAAGATTGCCCACAACGCGGCTTTCGAAAGGGTCTGTCTCTCTCGATGGCTTGGCGTTGATGGCTTCTTACCGCCCGAACAGTGGAAGTGCACGATGGTTTGGGCGCTGTCCTGCGGACTGCCCGCCACTTTGAAAATGGTTGGAAAGGCGCTAGGGATTGAAAAACAGAAGTTCGAAACCGGCACGCAGGGCATCCAGCATTTCTGCAAGCCTTACAGGGGAAAGCGAAAATACCCGAACGAAGACCCCGAAAGATGGGCCGAGTTTAAGAGGTACAACGTACGCGACGTGGAAGCCGAGATGGAAATACATAGCCGGCTGAAAAAGATCGCAACCCCTCCGCCGAGGGAATGGCAGCTTTACTGGCTTGACCAGCACATCAACGACCGGGGAATTGGCGTAGATATGGAGCTGGTTGAAGCGGTGCAGCGCATGAGAGCCGAAGAAACTGAACGTCTGCTTGCTGATGCTGAAAAGATCGCACCAGGCCTAAACATCAAGTCGAACCCGCAGATGCGCGAATGGCTTGCCGGCAAGGGTGTCGAGATGGACAGTCTGGCAAAAGACGTTGTCGGCGACTGGATCAACAGCGCGCCAGACTGCGAGGCGAAGCAACTGCTCATCGTCCGAGCCGGAGCGGCTAAAACTAGTCTTAAAAAATACGACGTACTACAGGAAGCGCAGGTGGATGGCCGGATCCGCGGATTGTTTCAGTTTAACGGAGCGGGCCGGACGGGCCGATGGTCGGGAAGGATGTTCCAGCCGCAGAACATCCCCCGCCCGACTTATGAGGATCATGAAAATCTCCGGCCTTTAGTCAAAGCCGGAGATCTGGAATCCGTAAAGGCGGCGGGATTTGATGACAGCATGGAGGCTTTTTCCTCAGTGCTGCGTACTGCGCTGGTGCCTGCAAAAGGCAAATGCTTCTGCGTGGCTGACTACTCGGCGATCGAGTGCCGTGTTGTCGCATGGCTGGCAGATCAGGACTGGGTTCTCCAGGCTTTCGCCGATCGCAAAGATATCTACTGCGAAACTGCATCCAAGATGTTCGGCGTTCCCGTCGTCAAGCATGGCGAAAACGGCCATCTTCGCAGTAAAGGAAAGGTCGCAACCCTCGCCTGCGGATACGGCGGAGGCGTTAGGGCGATGCTCAAGATAGGCGGCGCCCGCATGGGCCTGACTAAGGAAGAAATGCAGGAGGCGGTCGACCGATGGAGAGAAGCGAACCCGCGAATCAAAGGCTTATGGGCCCGCTATGAAAACGCCGCCCGCTCCGCCATCCAGAAGCCCGGCACTGTGAGTCTCCCTCACGGCGTCAGTTTTACAAGACACGGCTCCTGTCTTTATGTCGGTCTGCCGTCTGGCCGGTCGCTGATCTACCAGAGCGCGCGACTGGATAAAGGAAAGATCGTCTTTGATGGCCTCGGAAAGTCGAAGCAGTGGCAGCCAATAGAGACGTGGGGCGGCACCCTCGTCGAGAACGTCACGCAGGCCGTGGCCCGTGATTGTCTGGCCGCCGCCTTGCTCCGGCTTGAAGAAGCCGGCCTGCCTGTTGTCGGGCACATTCATGACGAGGTCATCGTTGAGTGCGACCGACCGGAACAGCTGGAAGACGTAGAGCGGCTGATGGGAAAAAGCCTTCCATGGGCGCCCGGCCTTGAGCTGAGGGCCGAGGGCTTCTCCGGCAGTTACTACCGAAAAGACTGAAAGCAACAAGGGGGGGAGAAGAAATGGAAAATTTCACAATATCGGTCTGCTCGCGGGCTTCTCAGAAAAGATATCGGGAGCAGACCTGCGCATGGCCGGAATTTGTTGACAGTCTGCGGCAGCCTTACCGATCACGGGAGACCGTCAAGGAATACAGGCGGATGAGTAAAAAGGACAGGTTTGCAGCTAAAGACGGGCCCGGATTTCTCGCAGGAACGCTGAGTGACCGGATTCGAAAGAATGGCCACGTCAAAGATCGCACCATGATCTGCCTGGATCTGGATAACGGGCCCAGCGGATTTGAAGAGCGGCTCAAGGACTTTCCCTATCAATACTGTGCGTACACCACGCACAGCCATACGCCGGAGGAACCAAGGTGGCGTCTGATGATCCCGCTGGATGCTCCGGTCACTGATCCGGACGCCTACACGGCGGCAGCTCGAAAAATCGCTGACTACTGGTTTGACATCGAATGGTTCGATGACACGACCTACCAGCCGGCCCGCATGATGTACTACCCGTCGTGCCCGAAGGATGGCGAATACCGGCTGCTCGAGGGCAGAAGCGACGCTCCGTTTATCAGCGCGGACGATGTGCTGGAGCTGTACGAAACGGACTGGCATGACGCAATTGCATGGCCGACCAGCTCGAGAGAGGAAAGAGCGCACAGCACGACAAGTGGCAAGGCTAAGGATCCTCTCTCGAAGTCCGGCCTGATTGGAACGTTCTGCCGGGCTTACACGGTTCAGGAAGCCATCGACGAGTTTCTGCCCGATGTCTATGTACCTACGGATAGCGCAAACCGCTACACCTACGCCGAGGGCTCCGCCTTTGGCGGTCTGGTGGTCTACAATGTCATTAAGTTAAGATTTCTCAGACCACATCAGCGTTAAGCAGTGATGTGGTCTTTTTTCTACTCTTCAAGTCAAATCTCGAATGATTCGAGTTTTTTCACTTTTTTCTAAAAATCTATTGAC
>NZ_JAHDSX010000038.1:0-23770 GCF_020969955.1 Allobaculum fili
GCCAGATTGCAATTCTTCAAAAACTTGATCTGATTCCACGACCAGATTCGGTAGATAAACCCAAAAGGAAACGTGGTCGTCCACGCAAAAATCCGACCGTATAGTTTAGCTGATTGGGAAAGTTCTATTCCTCTTTTTTGATAAGCACTGACTAAACTCTTCCCCGAAAACTGGACACAAAGAGAGCAATTTCCTCATCTGCGCAAACGGACTCTGGGAATTCGGCAATCCAGTCCTGAACACGAGGGAAGCCGGCTGGCTTTAAGCAAATACATAGCTTACTATTGACAGTATGCTGTTGAACGGTATGATAGCTTCTGTTAAGAGCGGAGGTGTTCTTGTGAGTGATAAGGAAAACAGCGGACAGCTGATCAAAATGCTGAATGATGCGATTGAGCGGCGGGTAAACAATTCCCTGCGCGCGGATGATCTGACCATGGTTCAGGTCTGGGTTCTTCTTTCCCTGGATGAGAAAGAAAATCATACGTACTCCTTTAAGGAACTCGAACGAATTCTAGGTGTTGCGCAGTCTACCTGTGTCGGAATTGTCAGCCGGCTCGTCGCTAAGAAACTGGTGGAAAGCTTTACCGATCAAAAGGATCGAAGGATGAAGCTGGTTCGTCTGAGCGAAGACGGGAAAAAACGCTGTGAAAAAGCGAAGAAGGATATCCAGGAACTGGAACAGACTCTGTTTACCGGATTTTCAGAGGAAGAGCAGGCTGTCTTCCACGGACTGCTGAAAAGAGTTTACGAAAATGTAAAATAAACGCCCGCGGGCTTTCGCCCTGACGGGCGATACTAACGCGGAAATCGATCGCTTGCTTTTGAAATATCACAGTTAAAACGGAAACCGGACATACACAAATGAGAAAACGATGCCGGCTCCCTTCGCAGGCAGCCAGGCGCATGGATCGGTATGTTCAAATCAATCGCTTGCTTTTGAAAATGGCGGAAACGTAGATCGAAAAATGGAATGGAGAGAGTTATGAAAGATAAATCGATGGAAATATTTGAATCCATGCCTGTCGCGCAGGCTGTATTCAAAAACGCATTGCCGGCTATGGCGGGGATGCTGATGGTACTCGTCTATAACCTGGCTGATACTTTCTTTATCGGACAGACCCACGACGCATTGCAGGTCGCGGCAGTATCGCTGGCGACGCCGTTTTTCCTGCTGTTCATGGCAGCGGGAACGATTTTCGGCATTGGCGGTACGTCCGTAATTTCCCGTGCCCTTGGCGAGGGAAGAAAGGATCATGCCAGAAAGGTCTGCTCTTTCTGCATGTGGAGCTGCGTTGTTCTTGGTGTGGCGATGAGCCCTGTCTTTCTGATTTTTATGGATCCGATTCTTACTCTGATCGGCGCAAGCGCCGAAACGTGGGAAATGACGAAAACCTATTTGTGGATCGTCGCCTGGAGCGGACCGTTTGTTCTGGTTTCCAACTGCTACGCGAATGTGATCCGTGCGGAAGGCGAATCCGGAAAAGCCATGATGGGTCAGCTTCTCGGCAACCTGATTAACGTGGTTCTGGATCCGATTATGATTTTAGGCTTTGGCTGGAACGTAGCTGGTGCTGCGATCGCGACAGTGATCGGAAATGTCATTGGGGCGGCGTATTACATCTTTTATTTCCTGAGCGGCAAATCCAGTCTCAGCATTCACCCCAGAGAGTTCACAGTAAAAGAAAAAGTCTGCAGCAGTGTTCTGATCATCGGCATTCCTGCGGCGCTCGGTTCGCTGCTGATGAGCGTTTCTCAGATTCTGATCAACAGCCTATGGCACAGTACGGGGATATGGCGGTGGCGGCCATGGGCGTAGCCATGAAAGTCATTACCATTACCGGCATGATCTGCATGGGACTCGGGCAGGGCATTCAGCCGCTTCTCCATTTTGTTTTCCCTGTCTTTAGGACTGGCGCTGACCGTTATCTGCTTCGTTTTTTCCGGCCAGATTGTCAGTGTGTTCCTGACCGATCCGACAGCCTATACGTATGCGGTTCATTTTGTTCACATCCTGTTAACCACAAGCTTTCTGTTCGGCGTCTACTACGTTCTTACCAACGCGCTGCAGGCGATGGGGGCTGCAGCGGCATCCTTTGTAATTAACGTGAGCCGCCAGGGCCTGATCTTCATTCCCGCAATGTATCTTCTTGAAGCCGCTATGGGAATTACCGGACTGGTCTGGGCACAGCCGGCTGCCGACGTACTGTCCTTTGGTCTGGCGCTGATTCTTTATGTTCATACCTGGAGAAAACTCAGTCAGTCCAAAACGGAAACGACAGCTCCAGCCGCCGCTGCCGAAAAAATGAGCGCGGTCTGCGAGTAAAACACAGTGCGGTATGTGAAAGATAAAACCAGTCCTCAGACAGACTGAGATTGATCCGCCTTGCATCAACGCCATCAGCCAGACACACAAAAGCCCGTCCTTATGGCTTTTTTCGAAAGGAAAAAGTCAGAGGACGGGTCTTTTCCTATTTACTTTTTTTACTTTTTATTTTGCGTTTCGCAGTTTAACGGGTTTCAGAGCGACGATTTACGATCTGCCACCATCCTATAAATGCCAATAAGTTCCAGGGTAATGGATCCTCCCATCAGAAAGTACCGAAAAGAAAGGATGGAAGCCGGAAGCAGAAGAGAAATGGCGTACAGAAGCATTCCGCAGACAAGAACAAGACTGGGCCTTCTTTCCTTTTCTTCAGGGCTCCGCCCTTCCAGAGTCCAGATCTTCTGGTTATAGGCGCGCAGCGCATTCATCAGAACAATCGTCATGAGTCCCAGCAGGAGGGTAAGGATCCAGTAAAACATCTGTCTGGTTTCCACCGCCGCATAAAATTCCATCATGGAAGCAGCCAGTTCGATCACGCAGACGGCTTTGAACATCTTACGAATCCGCTTGAGCTGCTCCAGCTGGGAATCGGGATCGGTATACAGATGCAGAGGACCGTACTCGCTTTTTCGGCGCACCAGGAACCAGAAGCCGGAAGTACAGAGAAATTCAATGTCCATATCTTTCAGAATCTGACGATATTCCCGGGATACGCCAAACCCGCGGTCGTTGAGATCGCAGTCGAACTGCCATTCGCCCGGTTTACACGGTTCAAAGGTATAGAGACCGTACTTAAAGCGCTTCAGGGCCCATCCTTTCGCGCACATTTCGTTGAGATATTCGATTTCGCGGTCTTTGTCGAACATGAGCCTGAACTGTTTCATTCTTTATTCTCCTTGGCGTCTCTGAGCATGCCCTCCAGTCGATGAATTTCCTGATCAAAGACTTCTTTTCCCAGATCGGTGATGATGTATTCCTTTTTGTTTCGACTGTCGGGTTCTTCCCGGTACACCCGGATCCAGTCTTTCTTCTGCAGATTCTTAATCGCGCCATAGAGCGTTCCGGCGCCCAGTACGACGCGTCCATGCGTCATCTGTTCCACTTCCTTGGAAATTCCATATCCATGCAGCGGGTGATGAAGAACCAGAAGCATGTAAAACAGCGTTTCCGTTAACGGCAGATCCTGTCCCATAGCATTGTACCTCCTGTCGTCGCTCGATGTATCGTGACACGTTATATCTGATTTGACTATATCAGGAGACGATATATCGGTCAACGATATCTTTTTGGCGCTTTTCAAAGATACGATCGACAGGAGAAATCAATGTCCGCAATCGATACACGAAAAGGAAAAAGGAGGGCACCCAATCCGGAAAATCGACGGAAAGAAAACCGATACAAATAAAAAAGCGAGCCGCTCCTGAAAAAGGAGGCAGCCCGCCAGAAAAGCAAAGTGATTTTAAATGTCTGACGTCTCAGCTGTCTGTATCCTCTCTCTGCGTGACCAGACGGACGATTACCGCAACCACTCCAAACAGCACGCCGGTGACAGGCCAGATGATCCAGGTCTGATCCCAGTTTCCGGTCGCAAAGCTCCAGCCCAGATAAATGGCTGTGGCCAGACACCAGTAAATCGAGGCAACAGGATCCATCCGTTTTTCCATTTTCCGGTTTTCTGAAGAATAGTCGCCTTCGGAGAGAATTTTTTCAAATCCGGACTGCGTGATGGACGACCAGACGAGAAAGAAGACGCCGATGGAAACCAGAAGCAGCAGGGCAGTGACGGAAAGAACGGCAGAGAATTCCTGATGAATAAAGAGCGTAGAGAAAATCGGCGGAATCGGAGAAAGAATGCAGAAGACAATCCCGATAATGGTCGAAAGCGTGTGTGTTCTGGCAAAAGCTTTCTTTTTCTGTGCGGCCAGGCCTTTAACGCCGTATCCAAGGCTGAAGTCTCCGGTTTCCAGCGTTTTCCACGGCTTCATGATCTGATCCGACCAGATGAAGAGCGTCACGGCGATGGCGACCAGAACCAGAAGTACGGAGACGCCAAGCGCGGCAACCATATTTTCGGAAATCAGGGAAGAAGGGAGAGCCGTAAAAGCGCTGAGCCCGATCAGCACGGCGGGAGACAGGATACAGAGAACCACACCAATGGCGACGCGCCAGGCGTTCAGGCGGTTCAGATCCAGAAAACGGTTGGCGTCTTCCAGACTCAGAGTCGGAAGGGAAGACTCTTCTTCCTCAATGGTGACCAGCGGGGCGTTGTCCTTGAGCAGATAGTCTGTGGACACTTCAAAAATTTCGGAAAGCTGCAAAATCTTATCGAGCGAGGGAACGGTCTGGGCGCCTTCCCATTTGGCGACCGCCTGGCGGGAAACGTTCAGCCGGCTCGCCAGATCTTCCTGGGACCATCCGTTTCGCCTGCGCAGTTCAATCAGTTTGTCTGCGAAAATCATCAGATATTTCCTCCTTGTGGACTTGTGTGCCTGCATTGTATCGAAGGACATTTGTTCCAGACAGAACCTGTCAGCTGGAAATCCGTCAACTACCGGTTGCATTTGTAAAAAGCATGACGGTTTGAGCGGATTTCCGCCCGAACTTTCGAGAAAAATACCAGAAAATAGGAAAATCACGGGAAAAGTCATATATTTACAGACCGATTTTGAGCCTGTATAAAAAAGTGCATACGCTTCAAAACGAAGCGAAAAGAGAAACGGACAGGCAAAAGAAAGCCCGGCACGCAAAGCCGGGTGTACAGAAATCGACATTCATGGAAAATTCAATTTTCTCGAAAACCTGTCCGGGAAAACGGGGATGGTATTCTGAAGACATCAGCCAGAACAAATGGCTGAAACGCACTTGCATGGAATCCCAACCCAGAGAAAGGATCAGCCAGGATGGATATCGTACTGGACCACATCACCAAAATCTTTCCCGCACGGGGAAGAAAAAAGAACAGCAGAGAAGTCGTCGCTGCCGACGATTTGAATTTCACCATTTCCAACGGAAAACTCTGCGGGCTGCTCGGCCCTTCCGGATGCGGAAAAAGCACGGCGCTCAACATGATCAGCGGCCTGCTCAAGCCGACTTCCGGCGAGATTTTTTTCGGCGATCAGAACGTCACGGAACTTGAACCGCAGGAACGCGGGGTCGGCATGGTTTTTCAGAACTATGCCCTCTATCCCCATATGAGCGTCTTTGACAACATCTGCTTCCCGCTGGAAAACCTCAAGGGCGATCAGAAACTCAGCGAAGAAGAACGAAAAGCCCGCGTCGAAGAAGTGGCACGGCTTGTTCACATCGAAGATCTGCTCGAACGCAAGCCTAAGGAACTCTCGGGCGGACAGCAGCAGCGCGTGGCGATTGCCCGTGCTCTGGTCAAACTGCCTAAAGTTCTTCTTCTAGACGAACCGCTTTCCAATCTGGATGCCCGTCTGCGCCTGCAGACCCGGGAAGAAATCCGCCGCATCCAGCAGGAAACAGGCATTACGACCGTTTTTGTTACGCATGACCAGGATGAAGCCATGAGCATTTCGGATTTCATTGTCGTCATGAAGGAAGGCCGGGTGCAGCAGATCGACACCCCGCAGAAGGTTTACGACAATCCGGCCAATCAGTTTGTCGCGCAGTTTCTCGGCCTGCCGCCCATCAACATGTTTCACGGCAAAATTGAAAATCAGATTTTGTACATCGGCGAAAATCCTGTGGCGCGTGTGCTCAGCGCGTCCGATCAGCCGGTGCATGTCGGCGTCCGCCCGGAGGGCTTTCTTCTCAAGGAAGAAGGCGCCCTTTGCGATCGCATGATCCGTACCGAAATTACCGGCCGGGACATGAGCATCGTTTCCGAAAACGAGGCGTCCATGAATCCGGTCGTTCGCTCGATTCTTTCGGCGGAAGATCTGCAGATTCTCGCCGAAAATCAGCAGGAGGTGCATTTTGATCTCAAGCTGAAAAAAGTCTTTCTTTTTGAACCCGAAAGCGGAAACCGGATTGTGGCCGATCTTCAGCCTCTTCAAAAAGCGGCTGAAGAAGTTGTAGAAGCCGCGATCGTTCTGGAGGAAGCGGCATGAAAAGCGCAAACGGGCGCACAGAGGGAAAAGGGCGCCTGAAAAAAGGCTGGCAAAAATACAAGGGTTTTCTGTATTTGCTGCCGGCGCTTGTGTTTCTGGCTGTCTTTCTGATTTATCCGCTCATCGACGTGCTGATTTATTCCTTTGAAGAAGGCTACAGTTCCGCCGCGCAGACGTACGCGGGCATTGGCTGGTACAACTACGACTACGTTTTGCACGATCCCTATTTCACGCAGGCGCTCGTCAATACGTTTCTGCTCGTCATCATTACGGTGCCGATTTCCACCGGTCTGTCGCTGGCAATCGCCTTTCTGCTGACCCGCATTCAAAAGCTGCGTTCGCTGTTTCAGACGATTTACTTTCTGCCGTACGTGACCAATACCCTCGCAGTCGGCATGGTCTTCATGGTGCTGTTCAAGCAGACGCCGTATTCCGAAGGCTTTGTGAACATGCTGATCCATATGTGCGGCGGCTCTTCCGTCGACTTTATCGAAGGTCCGTACTGGGCCAAGATGTTTGTGCTCTGCTTTTACACGATCTGGATCGTCATGCCCTTTAAAATCCTGATTCTGACCAGCGCACTGGCCAGCGTGAATCCAATGTATTACGACGCGGCCCGCGTAGACGGCACCAGCTCCTGGCGCATGTTTTACAAAATCACGCTGCCGCTGATTTCCCCATCGGTGTTCTATCTGGTCATTACCGGCTTTATCGGCGCGTTCAAGGCGTATTCAGATGCGGTTGCCCTGTTTGGCACGAATCTGAATGCGGCGGGAATGAACACGCTGGTCGGCTACGTCTTTGACATGCTTTACCGCGATGGCGGGGGCTATCCGTCCTATGCGTCCGCGGCGGCCATTCTGCTCTTTCTGGTTATTTTGACGATTACGGTCATCAACCTGATGGTTTCGAAAAAATATACCCACTACAGCTGAGAAAACGGAGAGACACACTATGAAAAAATTCAAACCACTCACCTGGCTGTTTCTGATTTTGTGGGCGATCGCGGTTCTCTTTCCGTTTTACTGGATGGTGCTGACGTCCTTAAAAGGATACGGCGCCTACAACGCGGAATACATTCCCCAGCTGTTTACGCTGTCGCCGACACTGGAAAACTATTTTTACGCGTTTACGGAAGTCGATTTGGGACGGTATCTGCTCAATACGGTCATTTTCACCATCGTTACTACGGTTCTGATGGTCTTTGTCACCATTCTGGCGGCCTTTGCGTTCGCCCGGCTGGACTTTCCAGGGAAGAACCTGGTTTTTACCGGCTTTCTGGCGCTGATGATGATTCCCAATGAACTGGTCATCATTACCAATTTTCAGACGATGACCGAGCTGAATCTGCGCAATACTTTTCTGGGTCTGATTCTGCCTTCGGTCACTTCCATTTTTTACATTTATCTGCTGCGGGAAAGCTTTGCGCAGATTCCGGATTCGCTGTACTATGCGGCGAAAATCGACGGGGCTTCGGACTGGAAATACCTGTGGAAAATCATGGTTCCCATGTGCCGTCCGACGGTCGTTACGATTACGATTCTCAAGGTGATCGAATGCTGGAACAGCTACATCTGGCCAAGCCTTGTCACCGATGATCCGAAATACTTTCTGGTTTCCAACGGCATCCAGCAAATCCGCGAAAGCGGCTTTGGCCGGGCGAACATTCCGGCGATGATGGCGGCGGTCGTCGTCATCAGCATTCCCCTGATCGTTCTGTTCCTGGTGTATCGAAACCAGATCATGTCCGGCGTCGTCAAAGGAGGAACCAAAGGATGAAGCGCCTTCGAAAACGGCTGCCCCGGCTGCTTTGCGCGGCCGCAGCGGGCATGAGTCTGCTGCTTTCCGGCTGCCATGGCGCCAAAGCGAAAAGCGCCTTTGTGATTCCCGAAGCGCTCGACGAAAGCCGTCCGATTGAGATTTCCTTCTGGGCGAAAAACGATACGAACAAAAACCAGACGAATGTCTACAAAAAGGCGATCGAAGACTTTGAAGCGCTCTATCCAAACATCAAGGTCAATCTGAAGCTGTATACGGACTACGGGAAGATTTACAACGACGTCATCACCAACATTGCGACGGATACCACGCCCAATGTGGCGATTACCTATCCCGACCATATCGCGTCCTACATCCAGCAGAACGGGACCGTCGTCGGTCTCGATGCGCTGATGGCGGACGAAAAATACGGTCTGGGCGGCAGCGCCCTCAAATTTGACGGGGCGACGGCCGATGAAATGGTCGATTCGTTTGTACAGGAAGGCGTCATTGACGGAACGCAGTACGCGATGCCCTTCATGCGTTCGACCGAAGCGCTCTACATCAATAAGACGCTGGTCGAAAAGCTTGGCTATTCCGTCCCGGATGTCGTGACGTGGGACTGGATCTGGGAAGTGTCCAATAAAGCGGTCGAACAGAAAAATCCGGACGGAACGTACGCCCTCAACAGCCAGAAAACGCTGATCCCCTTTATTTACAAGTCCACCGACAATATGATGATCCAGATGCTGAAGCAGCAGGACGCCGGCTACAGCACCGAGCAGGGCGAAATTGAAATTTTTAACGACATGACGCGCGAAGACTTGAAGAAAATTGCGCAGGAAACCAGGGACGGCGCGTTTTCAACCTTTAAAGTGTCCGGCTATCCCGCCAATCTGCTCAATGCCTCGCAGACGCTGTTTGCGGTAGACTCCACAGCCGGATCCACGTGGATGGGCGCGGAGGCTCCGCTTTCGGACATCAGCCCGGATGCCTTCACGGAATTTGAAACCGTCGTTCGTCCGGTGCCGCAGATGAGCGAAAACCAGAGTCTCATGATTTCGCAGGGACCGTCCATGGCCGTCTTTGGCAAGGAAGATCCGCAGGAAGTACTCGCCTCCTGGCTGTTCGTGCAGTACATGCTTTCCAACGAACCGCAGATCGGCTACGCGAAGACGGAAGGCTATCTTCCCGTTACGCATAAGGCTTTAGAAGATCCGGCGTATCAGGACTATCTGGCGAAGGCTGGCACGGATAATGAGGAGCATTACGCGATCAAAATCGAAGCGGCGAAACTGCTCATGGATCATCTGGACGATACGTTTACCACCCCGGTGTTTAACGGCTCGGCTTCGCTGCGCAACGCGGCCGGCGAGCTCATTGAAGATGTCGTCCGCTCGACGAGACGCAAGCAGACCGTCGATGATGCCTATATCGACGAACTGTACGAAAAGGTTTCCTCCCTCTACCGTCTGGATCAGATTTCTTCCGGATCCGGGACGATTCATGATCTGGGCCCGATGCCCGCCTCTTCGGTCTGGTTTCTTTCTCTGCTTGCACTGACGTGGGTCATTCTCGGTGCAGTCTGGCTGTTTCAGAAACGAAGAAAAGCGAAAAACGCCTGAAGCTCCTGAAATTTCAGCTTGAAGGGATCGAGGAGATAACGGTTTCATCCCGTTTCCTTTCGCACGATTTTTTCTGATCTTCAAACGCAGCGGAAAAAAACAGCGATTCGATCGGGAAAGATTTCACCGCATGAAAAAACCAAGTACACTATCCGTGGAAAAACCATTCAGGGCGCTGACCGGACGATCCTCAAGGAGCGGGATGACGAACCGTTCCTGATCGCTTCGTAGTGGTGTCTGGATGGAATCCCCATTAGAAAAGAGACAGAAGATTCTGTCCCAAGGAGAAAAAGAATGAAAAAAACAGCTCTGGCTTCTCTGCTTGTCTGCGCAGGCATGGTCTTTGCCGGCTGCTCGAACTCGACCCCGGCAGCCTCGAGCAGTGCTTCGAGCACAGCGGACAGTGCCGCTGCTGCAAATCCCTCCGCAAAATCGGAAGGCGTCATGACGTATCAGGAATACGCGGATGCTGAACTCGAAAGCGAAGTAACGATCGAAGCGTTCGTACAGGCAAAACAGGCCTGGTGGGAAGACAAGGCAACGATTTACGCGCAGGATCCAGACGGCGCTTACTTCATTTACAACGCTGCTGTATCTCAGGATCTGTATGACGAGCTGACCGACGGCGCCAAAATCAAAGTCAAAGGCTACAAGACCGAATGGTCCGGCGAAGTGGAAATCGCAGAAGGCGCTGAAGTAGAACTGATCGAAGGCGAAACCTGGAAAGCCGAACCGGTCGATGTGACCGATCTGCTGGGCAATGAAGAAGAACTGATCAAGCATCAGAACCAGCTGGTGGATTTCAAGGATCTTACTGTAGAACCCGCACAGGAAGGCAGCGAAGAAGCGTTCCTGTATAACTACGACGGATCCGGAAGCGAAGGCGATGACCTGTACTTCAACGTTTCCAAAGACGGCAAGACGTACACCTTCGTTGTTGAGTCCTATCTGACCGGCGAGGAAAGCGAAGTGTACAAAACCGTACAGGAACTCAAAGTCGGCGATGTGATCGACTGCGAAGGCTTCCTCTACTGGTATGAAGGCGCCAACCCGCACATCATCTCGGTAACGGTAAAATAAGTCCGTCCGTAATCGACAGGACCGCGCACATTTTCTTCCTGTACATACAGGGAGGAGATGCGCCGCATTTCAAAGTGTTTCAAAATATTTAAAAGTACATAAAAGGCTCTGTATCTCCTTTTGGTTAAGGAAGATGCAGAGCCTTTTTCGGGATTGGAAAAATCTGGTGATAAGCAGAAATGGCCAGATTCAGCAAGGCGCAGAGGGCCAAAGCGTCCAGGAGAGTCAGAACGTCCAGACTGGATCCTGTCGAGCGTCCGCTCAGGAGCGATCGGACTGCGGACGGTTGACGATGTGAATGAACGGTTCTCCCTGTTCGAGGGCGTGCAGGTTGGTGCGGATAATCTGCCAGAGACGTTTTTTCGTTTCCGGCAGCGATTCATCGCCGGAAATGTGCGGCGTGATGAATACATTTTCGTCTTCCCAAAGCGGGCAGTCTGCGGGAAGCGGCTCGATTTCGCAGACATCGAGAATCATGCCGCGAATCCGATGCTGCGCCATGACCTTTTCCAGGACATCGAGGGCGACCAGATCGCCGCGTCCCACATTCGCAAACAGCGCGTCTGGCTTCATGCGCGAAAAATCGTCCAGCGTCAGAAGATGATGGGTAGCCGGACTGGAAGGCAGCGTACCCACTACGATATCGCTTAACGGCAGGTAGCGGTGCAGATGATCGAGCGTATCGACCACATCAAAGCCCGGAACTGTTCGGCGTCTGCGGGCCAGTCCAATGGTATGGGCACCCAGCGCCTTGACGGAGCGGGCGAACGTCGAACCCAGATCGCCGCAGCCCAGAACGAGAATCGTCTTGCCGTAAATGGAATCGATCGTGCCGATATTCCGGTTCCATTCCTTCTTCTTCCGGTTTTCGAGCAGGAACGGATAGCGGCGATAAAAAAACAGGATGGCGCTGATCAGATATTCGGAAATCGCCAGACCAAAGCTGCCTGAAGCGTTGGCTAATGGACACGTCACGCGTTCCGGCCAGCCTTCATAGCCCGCAAACGGAAGCTGAACGAGTTCAAGCGCGGGCAGAGATTTCAGTCGAAAACGGTATTCTTCAGGAAGAAAGCCCACGATGGCACTGGCGGTGTCGAGATAGCCGGGCCAGTTTGGATTGTCGCCATAGACAAAATGGAGGCCGCCAAATTCCTGTTCCAGCGCCCGGCGGTCTTCTTCTTTTAACGCTTCAAAAACGAGAACGGTTTTCATGTTTCTTTCTCCTTATCCTGTGCAGGTTATTCTGAGCAGGCAGTACAGACCGGTCCGAGCGACCGGCTTTTCTTTTGCACTCAGGGATGAGCCAATATGCGCGGCAAAACAGGAAAGGATCTTTCTTCGTGTAAAGACACACGTTAGAAAGGTGGGAATACATTGAAAATCGTGTGATGCCGCCGTTGTAAAGCTTTACACCTGTATTGTACGCCTCTATATTTCCTTCATCACCGATCCGCTTTGTGCCCTGCCTGAGGCAGAATGGCGGATTTTCAATCCTCAGAGAACAAGAAAGGAAACTTAGACATGAACAATATTCTTACCGAAGCATCGGCTTGTCTGCAGTGCAAGAATCCAAGATGCCGTCAGGCCTGCCCGATTCATACCAATATCCCCGAAATGATCCGCAAGCTCAAAAACCATGAAGTGCTCGATGCGGCGCAGATGCTTTTTGAAAACAACCCGCTGTCCATCGTCTGCTCCCTCGTATGCAACCACGAAAAGCAGTGTGAAGGCGCGTGCGTGCGCGGCATTAAAGGCAATCCTGTAGCCATCAGCGATATCGAACAGTACATTTCCAACTCCTGCTTTGAACGCATTCAGCTGTCCATGGAACCGGAAAACGGCAAGCGCGTCGCTGTCATCGGTGCCGGTCCAGCCGGCCTGACGATCGCGGTTTCGCTGCGTCAGAAAGGCTACAAAGTCACCATTTTTGAAGTCCGTGAAAAAATCGGAGGCATCATGCGCTACGGCATTCCGGAATACCGTCTGCCGCATTCGATTCTGGACCGCTACTACAAGAAGCTGAAGGCGCTTGGCATTCAGTTCCGTCCGAACATGGCGATCGGTGGTTCTGTTTCCATTCAGGATCTGCTCGATGACGGCTACGCGTCCGTCTTTGTCGGCACCGGCGCATGGAAGCCGCGCCGCCTGAACATTCCCGGCGAAACGTTCGGCAACGTGCAGTACGCGGTGAACTACCTGAACAATCCGAACGTTTACGATTTAGGCGATAAAGTCGCGGTCATCGGCGCCGGCAATGCGGCGATGGATGCGGCCCGTACCGCCATTCGGAAAGGCAGCCGCGAAGTCGTGGTTTACGTCCGTACCGATTCGCCGACCGCTTCGAATGAAGAAGTGGAATACGCAAAAATCGACGGCGTTCAGTTCGTTTTCAACAAGGCGCCGATCCGCATTACTGATGAAGGCGTCGTGCTCGTCGACACAAAAGTCGAAGAAAACGGAGACATCACGCTGATCGAAGACTCCGCGAAGCTGGAAAAAGCCGACACGATTCTCGTAGCCATTTCGCAGGTTCCGCAGACCCGTCTCGTTTCCCGCGATCCGGATCTTAAGCTCAACGACCGCGGCAACCTGAAAATTGACGAGATCGGCGCAACGACCATGCCGGGCGTATTCGCAAGCGGCGACGTCGTAACCGGCGCGAAAACCGTTGTGCACGCCGTAGCGCTCTCCCGACAGATTGCCGAAGAGATGGACCGCTACATGAAAGGTCCGAACGGCCATGCCGCCCAGGATGCTGCGAGCAGCGACGAAACAGCGGCGTAAAAACGATAAAACCGGTGGATCCTGTCTCCCCCAGCAGGATCTGACCGCTCTGACCGCTTTCGGATTCGCGTTTCTGGAAAATCCAGAGCAGAATCCAGAAACGTGGACAGAAGAAACAGTTCAAAACGAAATTACAAAACCCAAAGTACACGTCAAAAAAGGAGCCCCTTTCCAGAACTGCCTCTGGAAAAAGGACTCCATTTTTTTTGCACGATTTTTTTGCAGAACGCTTTAGAGATGGACTGCTTTTCGGATCCATTCGAACACCTTGAGCATGCCGGTGGAATAGCACCACGAGGAGAACGGGCGGCTGACCAGGATGATCGCGAGAAAATGGCTGACTTTCATGCTCGACAGCCCCGCCAGCATGCACAGCAGCAAGTCCGGCGAGACAGGCATCATCATCCAGAGAAAGAAGATGAGTTCAAAGTGACGGCTGTTTTTCAGGCGCTTCTCGTATTTGTCGACCGTTTCTGGCGAGGCGATCTGGTAAATGAAGCGGGTGCCCCATTTTCTGGCCAGCCAGAAGGCGAGAATGCAGTTGATGTAGGAAACGAGCGTGTTCAGAAAGAAAGCCGGCAGCGGATGAAAGAGAACGATGCCGATTGATCCCATCGATCCTAAAGGAACGATTGGAATGTACGAGGTGAAGACGCTGAGCAGAACAAAGAGAATCGGACCGAAAATTCCGGCGGATTCAATCGCGTGCTGAATTTTTTGCGTGGTCGCCGAGGAGGACGAACGCAGCAGCCAGATCAGAACGACAAAGAAAAGAATGCCAAAGACGATCGAAATGATCAGATTGCGCCGGCGCACCGCAGCGCCTTTTTTCATGGCTTCCTGATCTTTGGCCGTCTCGGGCGTACTTGCCGTCCCGACGGATGCTTTCGCGGAATGGTCCTGGGAATGATCCGGGGACTTGATAGCGGCGTCTTTTTCGGCAAGCGCCTCTTTTGCCTGCGCGGAAGGGTTCTGAGCGGAGTCTGCAGAAAAATTCGTAACGGGTTTAGTATCCATACTCATTATCTTAAGCGGTTCGAATCGAGGATTCTTCCGATATGCCAGAAGGATTGCCGAAAACGGCTAGACAGAACGAGCCAAATGCGCAGTAACGCCAAAGGAAAACTTATCGTTTTCGATAGAGCAGATCGACCATTCCGTTGGAATGGCGTACATGAACCAGGGCCAGTTCCTGCGGCGCTTTAAGCGTCGGAAACAGCCGGATGCCCCCGCCAAGCAGCACAGGAATAACTGTAATCCAGAACGGATTGATCGCCTCTTCCTGTACGATGCCCTCAATCAGACGGGCGCCCCCGCAAATCCAGATGTCTTTTCCTTCGCCTTGTTTCAGACGCTTCAGAAGGGTGCATGGATCTTCTTTCGTAAAGTGAATGTCTTTTGAATCGGGAAGCGTTCGATGGGTAAAGACGTACGTGCTCAGACCGGAATAAGGCCACTCGTCAGGCGAAAGTTCCCGCACGATCTGATCGAACGTGTTCCAGCCCATCAGAACCGTATCCGCCGTTTTGATGAATTCGGCATAAAAATCCTCGGCGACTGCATCTGGGTCCTGTCCGTCCAGCCAGTCTGCGCCGCCCTTTGCATCGGCAATATAGCCGTCCAGGCTCATCGCAATAAACAGTGTGGTTTTTCGCATAGCCAAATCTCCTTTTTCCGCTTTATCTTCTTCTGCATATCTATTCGATCGGCTTATTCTTTCAGGCGCCTTCTTCTTTTTGGCCGGCGTATACGTTTTGGCCGAATGGTTTTAAAATTTCCGGTCTGGAAAAGCTGTGTCCAGTATGGCATATCGCAAAGGGGGTGTCTGCCTGCTCCAGAAAAAACGCCTCCGGACGCCAGAAGGTCCGGAGGCGAGAAAACGTTCATTTTCAAACAGACAGGAATGTCTGCATGAATTTACAGTTCTGGGAAAAGCGTGCAGGCAAAGACTATTTCAGCGTATTGAGCGCTTCCTTGCCTGGATTAAGACGCAGGGCCAGCAGACGGTTCTGCATCGCCAGGGCCTGCGCGTCGAGCGCGGATTGTGTTGTCGAGGAACTGCTCAGAACTTCATGTGCCTGCGCGAGCGCCTGATTGAACGCGTCTTTCTGCGCGCTGGTCAGACGGAATCTGGACAGGTTGAGACGATCGGCTTTGGCGCAGACCATCTCAAGCGGCTTTCGGTTCAGTCCATCGGCGGGAACGAGTCCGGCATACGCATCCTGTAAAGCTTTCAGTGCGCGATCGACTTCGATCTGCTGGTAGGAAGAACCGGAAAGAATCGTATTCGCCTGTTCGAGCGCACCCTTAAACGGCGCAAAGCTTTCCGCTGTAAAGTCGGCTTCGCGAACGGAAGAAATCGCTGAACCGTTTACGTACGTGCGCAGAGCGCTCTTATCGGTCAGACCGTACGTTTCTTCAATGTCGCCGAGCTTGAACTTCGCGAACTTAATGTAGCAGCGGTCGGTACGGACGTTGCTTCCATGGTTTTTGGAATACTCTTCGTCGAAGTGACCGTAGCTGTCCATCATGAGGGTGCCGTCATCGAGAACGAGCAGACCCGCATAGCCGGTATCACCGGATTTTTCATTCGGCGCATAGTCGTAGGCGATGGTTACCATGTAATCGCCGTCGCCCTGTGTCATGAGGTCTTCGTAGCTTCCAACCCACATTACCCATTCGCCGGCTACCCAGTCGTTGGAGTTGTCGTGGATGCCGTTGCCGTCCTTGTCGTAGACAATGTCGCGGTACGTAATGACGAGGCGGTCGCTGATTGGATCGTAAACGACTTTATGGCGTTCGCCAGCCAGGTTTCCGGGCAGGTTCGCCGGCTTGCTCCAGGTTTCGCCTTCGTCATCGGAGTACGTCATCATGGCGTAGCCCTGGTGCGTCTGATTGCGGGCGAGGGCGACGATGCGCTTGCCGTCCGGGGAGCGGAACAGGCCGAGTTCGCAAAGCTGATTGGCGGATTCGATGTTTCGATACGGAGTCAGAATCGGTTCGGGATCGCTCCACTGTTCGTTTCCGTCTTCATCGAACGTCAGAATCGATTTGTAGTTGGTGTAGCTGTAATCGTGGTAAATGCCCATCCACGCCTGGCGGTCGTTTCCGTTTCCATCCTTGAGCTGAATGAGGCTCGACATGCCGACAATCGTCCAGCGGTTGCTGCCGTCATCATTTTTCGGATGGAACAGCTGGTATTCAGTCCAGGTTTCGCCGTTGTCGTCGGAATAGGAGGTGCGCCAGCCGCCGTTCTGGTTTCCAGACCAGTTCGGCATCGCGGTAATGAGCATGATGCGCTCAGTTCCGTCGGCCAGATTCAGAACGTACATCGTCGGCGTTTCCATGGACGTTGCCCAGCTTGTCGGAATGTCGTCTTTCTGAATCCACGTTTCGCCGTCATCGTCGGAGTATTTCATGATGAGCGGACCATGGCCGTGTCCCTGCGGGAAGGCGGTGATCAGACGGCCGGTATTTGTACGGATCATATCCGGCTGGCCAAAGTACTGATTGGCATCGCCGTCGGCCGGTTTATGGACGTCGGTCACAAATTTTTCCGGAAGATCGTAGTACGGAACCGTCTTCATCAGCGTGATCTGCCGTTCTACGGTAATCGTGACGGTTTCCGTGTACGTGCCGGCTTTGACTTCAATCTGGGCTGTTCCTGCCTTGACTGGGGTAACCACGCCGGTACTGCTGACCGTGGCTACTTCCGGATTTTTCGAAGTATAGGTAATTTCGAGTTCTTCGTCGCTGTTGAGCGTAACGGGAATCTGCCAGGTCGGTGTACTGTCCTTGGAAATCTGGAGCGTCTTATTGCGGACGGTGATGTTCAGACCCGGTTTGAGCTGATCGATGCCGATTTCCGCTTTGGTCAGTTCGGCATCGTAAATGCGCAGTTCATCGACCGTGCCCGCGAAGTCGCTCTTACCGAGAATATCGGAAGGAATGACGGTCGTGTTGTTCGTGGTCCAGGTGTTTGTGGCGACTTCTTCGCCGTTGACGTACAGCTTCAGGCCGTTTGTCTTCGACTGGGTCCAGGCCACGTGATACCACTGGCCGGCTTCAAAGCCGTAGGCAAAGGTGAGCACATCGGCGCTGCTGGTACCGACACGGAAACCGGAGTATCGATCGTCGGCCATCTTGAGCGCGGTCGCAAATTTTTCTTCGCTGTCCTGCGTGATCAGGGATTTGCCGGTGATCGTATCGGCTTTGACCCAGTACGTAATTGTCCAGGGATCGCTGTTTCCAATTTCCGATTTCGTAAAGCTTAAGCCGCTTCCTGCATTCATGTGCAGGCCTTTGCCGGAATAGCCGTCCACATAGGACAGACCGCTTTCGACAATCGGGGTTCCGTTGCGGTTTCCCCACAGGTCATTGGCACTGTTTTCAAAGGAATAGGCGGAATAGCGTTTGGATTCCTCGATGCCGCCGCGCGAAACGCTCAGGGTGATCGTCGCGGTCTTGGTCGGATCCTTGACGGAAGCTGCGGTAATGGTCACTGTACCGGTACCTGCTGCGGTGACCAGACCGTCTGCATTTACGGAAGCCACGCTGCTTTCCGAAGAAGACCAGGTAACGCGATGATCGGTCAGCGTATCCGGGGCTACGACGGCTTCCAGCTGCAGCGATTGGCCGATTTGCAGTGCAGTCGACTGCGGCGGGGTAATGGTTACGGAAGTCACAGTATCCGTGGCGTTCGCTTTTTTGCCGATGTATTGCGTTGTAAGAGTGTCGATGCCTTCCTTGAAGGCGTCCATTTCCGATCCCATCGTATTGACTTTGGCTTCGCCAAGATAGGAATGCGCAGTTCCGGCGACGGTCGTCAGGGAATCGTAGAGCGACTGGATCGCGCCTTCGAGATCCGGTACTTCCTCAGCCATCTGGCGCAGCTTGTTGGCGTCGTGTACGCCTTCGGCCATGCGGGCCAGACGCAGCGAACGTTTGGACGTCGGGTTTTTTGCCTCTTTTTCATCCGGATAAATAAGGAAGCAGTCTCCCGGTTCAAAGGCGTTGTGGGTCGTGTCGCGCAGCGGATCGGCAACCCAGGCATCGTATGCCCAGCGCATGAAGCCGTCCGTGTTTTCGGAGGCGTTGATGACGCTCCAGTACGATTCTACCGGCGCGGAAAGCGAGAAGTTGCCCGGACTGTGCTCGGTGCAGGAGTAAAGCGCAGTGCGCAGGCCTTTGGCGTCGCGCTGGGCAACGAGATCCGCAAATTCCTTCGAATGGGCAGCTGCGGCATTGTCGCCGACGTTCAGTTCGGTCAGACGAAGCGCCATGGCGAACTTGCTGGCGTTGGTAAAGCCGTCCATCGAACCTGTCGTTTTGAAGGTGACGGTGTACTGGCCGTCGGAAATTTGCGTGCTGTCGATCAGATCAAAGGCGCTGGTGTTGAAGCCGCGCTCATCGATGCCGATATAAGCGTCGTTAAACCAGCCTTTCTGAACGAGATGGGCGCCCATTTTCTCGAGGAAATCGCCCCAGACTTCGTTGTAGCGTGCACTGCCGGCGGTGAAGGCTTCCTTCACAAGCGTGCCGTTGTCCCAGTACGTAAAGCTTCCGTGCCACGGAGCGATGGAGTAAAGCACAATCTTGTCTCCGATTCCCATGGATTTGCAGAAGGAAACCCACTTGTCGAAGGCGGTGAAATCGTAGGTAAACGTTCCGTCCGCATTTTTCGTCCACTTGACCATCGACGGATAGTGGATGTCGTTAGCGGAATACGTCTGACCGGACCAGGCTTCTTCAGAAATCGTCGCGGTAATGACATGACCGCCGATTTCCTTGTAAATTTCCATGCTGGAACGCAGCAGTTCGAGATGCTCGTCACTGAATGGCGTAACGCCGTAATATTCCGCGGAAGAATACGGATACTGCCAGAGTTCGATGTCAAAGGAATTTTTGAAGTCAGTCGCATCCGGCAGAACGGCGTCGCGTACCGCGACGGTGTAGGTGAATTCAATCGGATGTTCCAGTCCGTCGGCGGTGGCGCTGAGTTTACCGGTATAGGTTCCGGCTGCTGTGTCTTCTGGAATCGCAATTTCTACCCAGACCGGCTGGACGCGCGAAGCGGCCAGCGTAATGGGGGCATTGCCATTCAGGATGTCCGAAGATTCCGAACGGTTGGTGCCGTTATCGGCTGGAACGGGACGGGTAGTGCTGCCGTAGCCGAGGAAGGAACCATTATAGGCTTTGGTCGACTGGATGAAATCGAGCTTTACGTTTTCTTTGGCAATTTTGGACGAACCGGTTCCGCTTAAGTCGGAAGCGGTAATGGACAGATTGGTGAGCGGCGCATTTTTCGAAACCAGAACGAGCTGGCTGACGGCCTTGTCGTTTTTCCAGGCGCTCAGCGTTTTGGAGAGCGTACCCATCGTCTTGACGGAATCGTACGTACTCTGGGTGTACTGATGGTTCGTATCGACAATGGAACCGGACAGTTCCGCCTGAGCCTCGGTTACGGTAAATGAGATGACCAGCGGCTGGGCAGCCGGCAGAGTGTCGGACGTTACCGAGACGGTGGCGGTTCCGGCTTTTTTCGCCTGAACCAGACCGGTGCTCGATACGCTCACAATTTCGCTGTCGCTCGAGGTGTACGTCAGATTGCCTGTCGTGGCATAGTCCGGTACAGCCGCGATCGACAGCTGCTGTTCGGCTCCGGCGTACAGGTCGTAATGCGTTTCTTCACTTGAAATCGAAGTGAGCGTATACGGCGCATGTTTAATGACCACGTTGGCGCAGTCGATCAGCGTATTGGAGGCGGAAGCGTTTTTCTCGCCCGTTGCGACGGCTTTGAACACATGCGCTTCTTCGCTGAGGCCGCTGAAAGTCGCGATCCGAGTGGAATTGATATTGGAGGCGTTATACAGATCGTAGACGCCCTGGGATTCTCCATCGATGAAGTATTCCACTTTGCCCATCGGATGGTTCTTGCCGGCATAGACGGTGATTTCGCTGCCGACAAAATCAACCTGATACCAGAGAGCGGACGGATTGGCCGCATCCGGTGTCTTTGACCAGGTATGGGCATCGCTGCCCGCTTCCCAGTTTCCGGAAGAGAAGGTGAACTTATTGGTCGTTCCTGTCGTCTTCCTGAAGGAAATGGTTTCTTCCACGAGCGACGCATCCGCCGGCATAACCGTGTCGGCGTCACTCTGTGCAAGAACAGGGAAAGAGGAAGCGGCTGCGGAGGCCGTCATGGTCACGCTGAGAAGGACTGCAAGCAGATTCGTTCTTCTTTTCATAGTTTTCCTTTCTGCAGTGTCTTTATCTGTGCCCGAAATCCATCCGGTTTTCCTTGTGAAATGCGTCCAGTGCAAAACGTCTGTCGGTTTGAGACAGGCATTCGAATTTTTTTCGTCAGCAGGGGCCCGGTCCTGCGCAAAGAAGATCGCAAAAGAAAGACGGATCGACTCTAGATAAAGAAAAAATCATCTCGCCATCCATGAATTCCAGTGATGAAAATTAATGGAAAACGAAATGAAAGCGTTCTCTTTTATTGTAAGGAAATGGAAAGGATTGAGCAATAATCTTTCCGGTATCCGTTCGGTTATCCAAACAGGAATGATAAAAAGTGACATCGAATCCGAAAGCCATGCGAGAAAACCGGAAATACTGGCCATTTCACAAAAAGAAAAGTCTGCCTGCAGGCAGACTGGTCGAATTCATCCGTTTTGTACAGGAAAAATGTATTCCATCAGTTCAAAAGGCAATGTGCCTTCTTTTTCGAGAAGAACTTCACTCGTACCTTTGGAATGAAAGCCGGCGCGCTCGTACAGCGCTCTGGCCGGCGCATTGCCCGCGATCAGATTGAGACGCGCAGATGCATAGCCCTCTTTTTTAAGCTGACTTAAAATCTGGCCCAGAAAGACATCACCCAGCTTCTGGCCGCTAAAATCCGGGTCTATGCAGAAAAGATGAATGCAGTTGAAACGCGAGTCGGTCCATTCAAAGGCGTCCATGCCTTCCAGATACGGGCTGATGCGCGCAGCGCCCACAATGCGTTCTTTTTCGCAGAAGACGACCATTTCTTCCTGAACGATTGCCTCATGAAGCACCGATTCATCCGGATAGATCCCCCAGTTCCAGAGCGGATAGTTGATTCGCGTATTCAGGCGGTTGCAGACGTTCTGGAAAAAGCGGCAGAGCGTTTCCAGATCCGCCAGGCCGGCTTTCCGTAAAATTCGTTTTGAACAAGTACTGATTTCTGCCATAGGCTCTCTCCTTTTTGATCCCGTTCAGTATAGGCGAATGCTCTGGTGTCGCCCAGAACCTTTTTCAGGCAGCCAGACGAATGGATGAAAAAGCATGAGGATCATCAAAAAAGAATCCAAGGGATGTCGGAAAGCGCATTGGTCGATTTCCTTGTGCAAACGGTTTCGATCTTTCGCAAAGCATCCAAAACCGCAAAATCGAGCCTCTGGACAATTAAATTGTTGATCTATCAACAAAAGACGTCTACAGTACGGGCATGTCACATACGGATAAGATTCTTCAGTTTTTTAATGCGGTAGGCGCTCTGGAAAAGCAGATGAACCGGATTCGCCTGCTGTACATGCAGCAGGAAGGGCTTCGCGGCTCCGATCTCAATGTGCTGATCGCCCTGTATTCCAGCGAAGAAGGCCTGAACCCGGAAGGGCTGATCCAGATCACCCGAACCGACAAGGCCCAGATTTCCCGCGCTCTGCGCGAACTCTGCGCCGGCGGCTGGATTGAAAAGGAAGATACCAGCCAGTATCGCGCCCGCTACCGGCTGAGCCCCAAAGGCAAGGAGCGCATGGAATATCTCGCCCGAGAATGCGAGCACATCTTTGAAGGCGCCCACGCCTGCATTCAGATGGAGCAGTGGGAAGCGTTTTATCAGTTTTCCAATCAGCTCAGTGCCCGGCTTGAGGAAATGATTCAGGAAAAGAAACAGGCGCTGAACGCGCATGCCGACACGGAGCCTTCCCGCCGTACCGAAAAGGGAAAAACGAAAAACGCGTAAGCCTTTCCGTACAGGAAGGCATATCCAACACAAAAAAGAAAAGGAACACAGACTATGATTTGGATTGTTACCGACAGTGCTCAGGAATTAAAGGAAGAGGAACAGGAAGGCCTTCGCGTCGTTTCGCTTCCCATTTGCGTCAACGAAAAGCTGCTCGATCACCCGATTGAAAACGAGGACTTTTTCGCCCTTCTCGAAGAAGAGTCGAATGTACTCAGCACCAGTCAGCCCTCGCCGAGCGCTTTTGAAGCGGTGTTTGAAGAACTGACATCCAGAGGAGATGAAGTGATCGCTCTGCTGCTTTCTTCCTCGCTTTCCGGAACGTACAATTCCGCCAGACTGGCTCTGCTTGATCACGAAGCGTGGCAGGAAAACGTCCATCTGATCGATTCCGGACAGGCCTGCCTTTCGCAAAGCGTTCTCGTTGCCCGCGCGCTTGAACTGCGAAATGCGGGGAAAAGCGCGAAAGAGATTATTGAGACAATCGAGAAAGAGAAAAAGCAGGTACGTCTGTTTGCGATGCTTCCCACGCTGAAATATCTCAAGAAAGGCGGACGGATTTCGCCAGCCAAAGCGGCTCTGGCCGATCTTGCGGGCGTACGGGCTCTGGTGACGATTGACGAAAACGGAGAAATCACAGCCTGTGCCAAAACGCGAGGTACGAAAAAGGGAATTCGCCGCGTGGCCGAACTCGCCGCAGACTGCGGCATCGATGAGAATCGCCCGGTGTTTGTGGGCTATACCGGTCTGGATGAACAGCCGATGCGCGACCTGCAGAGCGCTCTGCGTGAAGTCGTCGGACAGGAGATTCTTGCGCAGACGGCCGCAATTTCTCAGATGCTGAGCGTGCATGTCGGTCCCGGTGCCTGCGGGATTGCCTTCCTGCCCAGAGAAGACTAGCTGCCGTCTTTCAAAACGTTATTTCTATTCGGGTGGAAATTTTCGGAATACATTTCCCGGATTACACGGATTAAATTTTGCGGATTAAATTAAATTCGATGGATTAAATAGAACTTTCCCAATCAGCTAAACTATACGGTCGGATTTTTGCGTGGACGACCACGTTTCCTTTTGGGCTGGTCTACTGGATCTGGTCGTGGAATCAGATCCAGTTTTTGAAGAATTTCTATCTGAC
>NZ_JAHDSX010000039.1:0-23061 GCF_020969955.1 Allobaculum fili
CAATAGATTTTTAGAAAAAAGTGAAAAAACTCGAATCATTCGAGATTTGACTTGAAGAGTAGAAAAAAGACCACATCACTGCTTAACGCTGATGTGGTCTGAGAAATCTTAACTTAATGACATTGACCAAATACGTCGTAAAAAAAGCGGTCATCCTGTATGCGTTTTCATGCAGAATGACCGCTGTTCGTTTTCCCGGTCTGTGGGTTCAATCGCTTTCGTCTTCCTTTTCCCTTGCCAGACTTGCAAAGCGTTCTTCTTCTTCGCGCTTTTTTTCCCGCGCCGCCGTTTCGAGCAGGCGCCGGATTTCGCTATGCCGCTCGCTGCCTTCCCAGGCGCGCACCTGAGCGAGAGCGGCTTCTTTCTGGCCGTCGGCTTCCATCAGACGAATATAAAAATGTTCGTACAGATCGATCCGCTTTCGGTTCTTTTGAATCTGGGCACTGTCTTCGGCATGGAGCGCACGAATTTTCTGATCGTAGTCGTCGATCAGATCAAAGCGCAGATCGCCGTTTCGGATATAACCCATCAGAACGTCGAGCAGTTCATCCTGAATGATCCAGTCGCCGTTTGCCATCGGCAAAATCGCATCGCACAGCTTTTCAAACGTTTCGACGCGAATTCCTCTGGCCATATACATGGAACAGGCGGTTCGATACAGCTCTGTCCAGGTCAGATTCATTTCTTCCAGACAGCCGCTCCAGTAGTAAGACCGTTCATCCACAACACAGAGCTGCCGGGCGATTTCCAGATACGTCTGGCAGGCGAGATCGTACTCTACGGCTTCTTCTGGCATGAGGGGCAGTTCTTTGAGAATGCTTTTCATCTCATTTTTCATTTTGGTGCGGGTCGCGCCGCGGCATCTTCTCCAGCCCAGCATCCGGTCGATCAGTTTCTCCGCCTTGGTTCGAGCCTTTTTGACATCTATGATTTTCGCTTTCGCGTCAGGTGGTTCCTTACCTTCCGCCACGGCTTGGATATAGAGATCAAACAGTTCTTTTTCCTGCTTATCCATCCGTTTGAAATACGTCAGGATCAGCTCATCCTTTTTCGCACCGTCCATGCTTTTGAGCAGACGCTTTCGTTCGGTCAGTGTCATACGTTTTTGCCAATCAAAAGCCGGTATCGTTCATCCCTTCTGAGCGTCTCTTCCCTCAGAAATCGGCTTTTCGCCTTTCTATATATTGTGTACGCCTCTTATTTACTGGATACGTCTTGCGCATGGAGTACTTCGGCCAAATCCGCTTTTGGCATTCTCCTCTTCTTTTCTGTTTCAATCCATTCGTCCAGACTCAGCGGCTGATAGTCCGAACGCATGCAGAAGCAGTTGATCATCTGCAACGGAATCTGCGCGATTTCACCGGTTCCGATTCTGGCATGCGTCTGTCTGGCGATATAGTCGCAGCACACATCCAGATTGTCCTGATCGTGGGTGTTATGAATATGTCCATATAACATCCACGTCGTCGGCGTTCCCTGCTCGTCCGTTCGATACTGCCCGTTGTAGCAGATCATCGGATAGTGCGAAAGAACGACCTTTCTTCGATTGTCATGCAGTTCCGCATAGTCCTTGATCCATTCAAAATGACTCGGATCAAAGGTTTTATCTTTCAGATACAGGTCATGATTGCCCTTGATCAGAAATTTTCGGCCATTCAGCCGTTCGAGCAGTTCATTCGTCTGCTCTCCGTTTCCCCACGAAAAATCCCCCAGAATTACGACTTCATCATTTCGTTTTACCTTCTGATTCCATCGTTCAATCATATATTCATTCATCTCTTCTGCACTCTCAAACCCGCGCTGATCCATTTTGGTCAGCAGCGAGCGGTGAAAGAAATGACAGTCCGCGATGTAGTAGCGCATCGTTCAACCCCCTTAAATTTCTGGATGACCTCCATCTGCCGGTTTGTACGGCTTCCTGGCGCCTGCTCTTGGGCCGGCGACCTGGCTGCATCCGGTTCTATCCTACCGTTTTGGACAGGAAACTGCCGAATTATCCCCTTCTCTTTGTACCGGCGAGCCTGCTCAGCCGGTTCATTTTTCTTTTTCGTTCGACAGAAAAAGCGGCTGTTCAAGCCGCCACATGTGTACAGATGGATTTTCAGGCTGCGCGCTTTTGTCTTCGAAAACTGTCCAATGGGAAATTTATGGTCTTCAGAAAAGTCCAATCCGAGTCTATGTCGATATCCACTATATATAGAAAGCGGATATAGAAAGCGAACGGTTCTCTTTCCCATTTTCGTACTTCTTTCGCCCTTCCCCCGGACGCCGGATTTACTGCCCGGATGTGCTCAGCTTCTCTTTTTTTCCTGCATCTTCTTTGCGGTCCAGACATCGATCCGATCGAGAACGCCTTCGAGATCTTCGAAATTCCGGCCCAGGGAAAGCCGGACATACTGATCCATTCCAAAGCACCAGCCCGGAACGAAGAAAATACCGGTTTCTTCCAGAAGTCCTTTCGCAAATTCCCGGCTGGACAGCCCTTCGGGAAGTTTCAGAAAGGAAACCGTTCCCTTGCGCGGCAGCTGGCAGGAAAACCACGGAGATTTTTCCAGCCACTTCGCCAGAATTTTCTTGTTCTCGGCGATTTTCTTTTTGGAGCGTTCGAGTATTTCCTGACGGTGGTGCAGACCGGCCCAGGCCGCTTTTTCAGAAAGCGGTCCGGCACAGATCAGCGTATAGTCACGGAACACATTAATCTGCGCGATGAGTTCGGGGCAGGCTTTCACCCATCCCAGTCGTACGCCGGCCAGACCGAACAGCTTGGAAAGCGAAGCGGTGCTGACGCCTTTTTCATACACATCGCTCATGGCGCATTCGTCCGCGTCGTACTGCCGGTACACTTCATCGCAAAGAATCCAGACATCGTATTTTCGCGCCAGATCGCGCAGACGCAGGACCTCTTCGCGATTGAGCCAGGTCCCGGTCGGATTGTTCGGCGAGGCGAACACCATCAGGCGCGTGCCCTTCTGAAATTCTTCTTCCAGCGCCATCCAGTCGAGCGTCCAGCCGTCTTCAATGAGCGGCAGTTCGCTGACGGTGCATCCAAGCCAGCGGGGATAATCGGAAAACTGCTGGTAGCCCGGCGTGATGGTCACTACATGATCGCCCGCTTTCAGCAAAATGTTCATGACCAGTTCATTGGCCTGAAGCGTCCCGTTGGTCATGGTCAGCGTTTCTTCGCGCTGGTCTTCATATAAAGAAAGGATTTCCCGACGAAGAGCGGGATCACCGGTAATCCATCCGTAATCCAGAACGAGACCGTTAAAAAGATCCGGTTCAAACGCCAGCAGTTCCTCCATGCCCATCGGCAGAGCCGATGTGTCGGTCATGTTGAAACGCGCCTGACGTTCATAGTCGTTCATCCACTGTTCAGTCAGAAAATCCTTGATGTTCATAAAATTCCTTTCCTGCAGGGCGGTTCCTGATCAGGAATAGAAAACTTTGGACAGGAACTCTTTTGCCCGTTCACTTTGCGGGTTTGTGAAGAATGTTTCGGAATCCGCCTCTTCCACGATCTTTCCGGATTCGAGGAAGACAACACGGGTGCCGACTTTGCGGGCGAAGCCCATTTCGTGGGTAACCACGATCATGGTCATGCCCTGGGCAGCCAGATCCTGCATAACTTCCAGTACTTCCTTGATCATTTCCGGGTCAAGAGCGGAAGTCGGTTCGTCAAAAAGCATGATTTCCGGATTCATGCACAGCGCTCGGGCGATCGCCACACGCTGTTTCTGTCCGCCGGAAAGCTGGTTGGGATAGCTGTCCCGTTTTTCGAGCAGGCCGACTTTTCCCAGATATTCGAGCGCCACTTTTTCGGCTTCTTCATCCGAACGCTTCAGAACCGTCGTCTGGGCAAGCTTGCAGTTGTCGATAACGGTTTTGTTCGGGAACAGATTGAAGTGCTGGAAAACGAAACCCATTTTATTGCGCAGCTCGCGGTATTCCGCCTTGTTTTTCGGATCCATGCGCTTGCCGTCAAGAGTAACGGATCCTTCATCCGGTGTTTCCAGACCGTGAATGCAGCGAAGGAACGTCGACTTGCCGGAACCGGAAGGACCGATCAGGCAGACGACTTCGCCTTTTTTGACCTGAAGGGAAGCATCGTGCAGCGCATGCAGCTTTCCGAAGTTTTTGGAAAGATGGGAGGCATCGATCATGATGCCAGAAGCTTTCGCTTCGTTTGTTTTTGGATCAGTCACTTACAGCCATCCTCCTTTCCAGCTTTCTTGAGAGCCAGCTGATGATCAGCGTCATGAACAGGTACATGATGCCGGCCACGATTAGCGGAACAAGATAGTTATAGTACTGCGCACCGAGCGTCTGCGCGTTGCGCATCAGTTCGCCGGCACCGATGCAGCTGGCCAGAGAACTGTCCTTGATCAGGGTAATGAACTCGGAAACCAGAGGCGGAATGATGCGCTTGAACGCCTGGGGCAGAATGACCTGAAACATCATCGGCCAGTAGGAAATGCCGAGCGTTTCGCACGCTTCCCACTGTCCTTTGTCAACGCCCTGAATACCGGAACGGAACAGTTCACACTGATATGCACCGGAGTTGAGCGACAGAGCGGTCAGCGCCACCGCATACACATCCATGCGAACTCTTACCCCGGTAATCATCCGGATCAGAACCGGAATGCCGAGATAGAAGAACATGATCTGCAGAAGCATTGGCGTACCGCGGAAGATTTCTACATATATGCTGCAAAGCCAGTTGAGAATTTTAACCTTGGAAAGACGGCCGGCTGCCAGCAGGATACCGATTACCATGCCGATCAGCAGAGCACCCAGGGCTAAAAGCAGCGAAATGCCGGCGCCTTTGAGCAGGAAAAGCAGGTTTTCCTGGGTGAGAATTTTTTCCATTCGTCAGGGCATCTCCTCACTTATTCGGCGTCTTTGTCCGCCGGAGCGAACCATTTTTCGGTCAGAACGGTGTATTCGTCACTTTCCTTGAAGGCTTTGATCGCCTCGTTGATTTCATCCATCAGTTCCTTGTGGTCTTCTGTGGAGTAGATGATGTTTTCTTCATCCATCAGAGCGTCGCCGATGATTTTGAAATCGCCGTTGGCTACGTACTGGTCCGCTACAGCCTTGTCGATGACAACTGCGTCGATGCCGTGTGCTTTCAGGTTTTCCATCATGAGGTTGGCATCGGATACGGCCTGTACCTGAGCGCCTTCGATCATGGCAGCGGCTTCTTCGCCGGTAGCTCCCTGCTGAGCGCCTACCACTTTGCCGTTGAGATCGTCAGCGTTAGTGAATTCGGAATCCGAAGCGACAACGATAACCTGTGCGGAATCGTAGTAGGAATCGGAGAAGATACCTTCACGGTCTTCATCGTAGGTGAAACCGGAAATGCCGAGGTCGATCTGGCCGGCCTGCAGCGCGGAAATAATGGTGTCGAAGGAAAGTTCTTCGAACTTGTAGGTGTAGTTGTGTCCGTTTTCGTTGAGATAGTTGAAGATCCAGTCGGTCATATCCGGGTCAAAACCGATGATCTGGTTGCTGGAATCCTTGGATTCATAAGGCGGATAGTCGGGGGAAATACCAATGAGGATTTCCTTGGCGTCCGCTTTGGCCGCGGTGCTGGAAGCATCGGCCTTGCTGGATGTTTCGGCCGGTGCGGAGGAGCATCCGGCAATGCCGCAGGCGAGCAGTGCGCTTAATGCGATCGATACAGTCTTTTTCATTTTTTTATTCCTTTCCTGGGCATCGGCCCATATAGAAGATCAGAATCAGGAAGCGGTCCGATAAAAAAAGCGTCCTTTCGAAATTGACGAAAGGACGCAGATTATACGCGGTACCACCTTACTTCCCCGGCAATAGCCAGGGCTCTTTCATCCTTAACGCGGATTACGGCGGGGATTAGTCCGCACTCCAAGACACGTTCAAAGCTTTATCCCTGACCGCTTTCACCAGCCGCGGTCTCTCTGCAAGGTTCCGGCTTTTACTACTTCTCTTCTTCGTTTTATGCAACGATTTAAACACAAGGCCCTTCAAAAGGCAAACCCGGACGAGCGGCTTTTTATCGGAAAAGAGCGTTTAAGCGTTTTTTTCATCGTTTTTTTTCTTGATTTTCAGGACTGGTTTCCCATTTTAGTTTTTCAGGGCCTGCAGCGGAGCCGGGATACGGCCGCCGCGGTTGACAAACACGCTGTTTTTCTCCTGATTGACCGGCATAACCGGGCCGCTGCCCAGCAGTCCGCCAAAATCGAGAACGTCGCCGACTTCCTTGCCGATGGCCGGAATGATGCGTACAGCGGTCGTTTTCGTGTTGACCATGCCGATCGCGGCTTCATCCGCGATCATGCCGGACAGCACGTCCGCGCTCGTATCGCCCGGCACGACGATCATGTCGAGGCCGACGGAGCAGACTGCGGTCATGGCTTCCAGTTTTTCCAGACGCAGGCAGCCGGTGCTGGCTGCGTGAATCATGCCGGCATCTTCCGAAACCGGAATGAAGGCGCCGGACAGACCGCCGACGTGGCTGGTCGCCATGACGCCGCCTTTTTTCACGGCATCGTTCAGCATGGCCAGGCAGGCGGTGGTGCCGTACGCGCCGCACGTTTCCAGACCCATTTCTTCGAGAATATAGGCAACCGAATCCCCGACAGCCGGAGTCGGCGCCAGCGAAAGATCGACAATGCCAAACGGAACGCCCAGACGGCGGCTGGCTTCCTTGCCGACCATCTGGCCCATGCGGGTAATTTTAAACGCGGTGCGCTTGATCAGGTTGGCAAGCTCATCCATCGTGGCGTGCTTGCTGGCCTTGGCCAGAACGGCACGGACGACGCCCGGGCCGGATACGCCGACGTTAATGACGCAGTCGCCTTCGCCTGCGCCATGGAAGGCGCCGGCCATGAACGGGTTGTCTTCCGGCGCGTTGCAGAAGACAACGAGCTTGGCTGCGGCGATGCAGCTGTTATCCGCGCTGATTTCCGAGCAGCTGCGGATGATGCGGCCCATCTGCTTGACCGCGTCCATATTGATGCCAGCCTTGGTGGAGCCGATATTAACGGAAGAGCACACGTGCTCCGTCTGCGACAGCGCGCGGGGAATGCTTTCAATCAGTTCGTTGTCCCCGTGCGAATAGCCTTTCTGCACCAGAGCGGAATAGCCGCCGATGAAATTGACGCCTAGCTTCTGCGCACAGCGCTCGAGTGTCAGAGCGTATTCGACCGGATCGCCGCCGGAAGCGGCCACAAGCATTGCGATCGGGGTAACCGAAATGCGCTTGTTGACGACCGGAATGCCGTATTCTCGGCTGATATCGTCGCCGACTTTGACCAGATTCTTGGCCAGACGGCAGATTTTTTCTTCAATTTTCGCGCAGGAGGCGTGAATGTCCGCGTCCGCACAGTCGAGCAGAGAAATGCCCATGGTAATGGTTCGGATATCCAGGCATTCCTCGTCGATCATTTTGATGGTTTCAAGAATATTTTTTGTCTGCATGGCGGCCTCTAAATCGTATGCATCGCTTCAAAGATTTCCTGGTTCATGACGCGGATGACCAGTTCATTTTCCAGTCCGATCGCTTCCATGCCCTGTGTAAACTCATCAAAGGTAGTATCCATGCGATCCATGTCCACGATCATGGTCATGGAAAAGATGCCGTCCAGAATGGTCTGCGCGACTTCCAGAATGTTGACGCCATGATCGGCACAGGCATTGGCGGCCAGCGCCAGAATGCCTACGCGGTCCGTGCCGACTACACTGATAACTGCTTTCATCTCGTTGTCTCCTTATTTTTCTCTCTCGGGTTCTGGCCGCCAGCCGCTCTTATGGAAAGAAGCCGGCTGCGGCCTTTTCGATTTCCCTTTCCTAGCGATCCGATTTCCAGACCGCCGCGACGGCTGTTCCAAAGCGGACAGCCGGGTTAAAAAAGAGCATCGTCTGGATGCTCTCGTTCAGGTTCAAGTTTACCGAATGTACAGGCAATCAACGAAGTTCAAATGAAGTTTTCGCGTATTTTGCCAGTTCCGTCGGTTCGTAAGCGCTTTGAAGCCCTTCCACATTGCAGTCGTACTCACCGGGCATGAATTCAAAGTTTTCCTGTTTTTTCAGCAGATCGATTACTTCTTTTGTTTTTTCTTCGGAAAGCAAAGCCGTTTTAATAATGCGGATAATATCCTCCTTGTCCATGAGGACGGCCTGCACTTTCAGATTTTTCTGCGCCAGGAATTCGTCTTTGGCTTCACAGTCCTGAATGTTGAAATAGAAGTCGCACGTATCGAGCGGTCCGCCTTCCATCAAGAAAATCACAATGCCATTGGTCTCGCACACTTCGACCGTAAACGGTTCGGCCGCCCGCTCAAGCTGGGCATCGTTCCATTCGTCATCCTTGACCGCCAGAATCAGTTCGCCGTCCGCGAAATCCGCAACGGCGCCTTCTTCAATCGGCCAGGGGAATTTTTCCAGTTTTTTCATACTATTCAGTATACGGCGCCCCGCTTCATTTCGTACCGTTCATACCGCCCGTTCTCTGCAGAGCAAAGAAAAAGGCCGCAGCTTTTCGAGCCGCAGCCTTATGGATATACTTTTTAAATTCGATCCATGGAGTTTCTCCATGAAAAACGGGGGAAGAATCGACTAGATACCGAGGGCTTTCTGCGCAGCGGTAACGATCGCCATCTTGTAGATTTCTTCTTCGTTGGCACCGCGGGAAAGGTCGTTGATCGGCGCATTCAGACCCTGCAGAATTGGGCCTAAAGCTTCCCATCCGCCCAGACGGGCAGCGATCTTGTAGCCGATGTTTCCGGAAGAAAGGTTCGGGAAGATGAAGGTGTTGGCATGACCGGCAACTTTGGATTCCGGTGCTTTCAGTGCAGCGACTTCCGGTACAACGGCGCAGTCAAACTGCATTTCGCCGTCTACGTCAAAGTCGAGCGGCATACGTTTCAGACGAGTCGTCGCCTCGTCCATCTTGGCTACGCAGTGACCGGTAGCGGAGCCGAAGGAAGAGTAGGAAAGCATGGCCACTTTTGGTTCTACGCCAAACTTGCGGGCAGTGTCTGCTGTCTGAATGGCGATTTCTACGAGTTCATCCGGGTTCGGGTCGCGGTTGATGGCGCAGTCAGCCATGAACAGCTGTTCGTTGCCTTTAACCAGAATAAATGTGGAAGAAACGATGGACTGACCTGGAGCCGTCTTTACCAGCTGGAGAGCCGGACGTACGGTATCGGCTGTGGAATAGGTCGCACCGCCAAGCAGACCGTCCGCATAGCCCATTTTAACGAGCATCGTGCCGAAGTAGTTGGTGTGGCTCAGCGCTTCCGCAACGGCTTCACGGGACATTTTTCCTCGACGGAGTTCAACCATTTTTGTGATCATGGCTTCCTTGTCCGCAAATTCGCTTGGAGCGATCATTTCGATGCCGGTGAGATCAAAACCGTTTTCCTTTGCGCAGGCTTCAATCTGCTCTTTTTCACCGAGCAGGACCGGCTTCAGGATGTTTTCTTTCGCAAGACGAACGGCAGCGCCCATAACGCGTTTGTCCCAGCCTTCTGTAAATACGATCCGGACATCCTTGCCGCGGATCCGTTCAGCTAATTTTGAAATAATCATGTTCTGTTTACCTCTGTGTGTATGGATTTCCATCCACCAATATACCATTGTGCTGTTGATTTGCCTAATTGGTCCATTCTTTCACAAACTGCTTTATTTTCCCCGAAAAACAGGATGGTTTCAGAACTTGAGGACCTCTTCTTTCAGGCGTTCGACCATCTGATCGGCCGGGATTTTTTCAATAATTTCTCCCTTGCGGATCAAGAGTCCTTCGCCTTTTCCGCCCGCGATTGCAATGTCCGCGTGACGCGCTTCGCCAGGTCCGTTAACCGCGCAGCCCATGATGGCTACGGTAACGGGTTTGCGTAGCGTCTGCAGCCACTGTTCCATTTCATCGACGACCGGTTTCATGTCCCACGCCGTCCGGCCGCAGCTCGGGCATGCGATCAGATTGGGCACGTCGGCGAGCAGCCGGCAGTCCTTGAGCAGTTCGCGCACGATCGGCAGTTCCTTCTGCGCGTCGCCGTTGACCGAAATGCGAATCGTGCTGCCGATGCCTTCAAGCAGAAGCGGGCCAAGCGCGAGCGTCGATTTGATCGCCGACGTCATCTGCGTGCCGGCTTCCGTTACGCCAAGATGAAGCGGATAGTCGAACGTTTCGCTCGCCAGCCGGTACACTTCCATGCAGAGCAGCGGATCGCTCGACTTGAAGGAAAGCACAATATCGTAAAAGCCGAGATCTTCCAGAATATCCACGTGGCGGCGCGCCGATTCAATCATGCCTTCGGCAGTCGGCTTGCCATACTTGTCGTGAATGTCCTTTTCGAGCGAACCGGAGTTGATGCCAATTCGAATCGGGATGTGTTTTTCCTTGCAGGCTTTTACGACGGCTTCCACGTTCGCGCGGCTGCCGATGTTGCCTGGATTGAGCCGGATTTTGTCCGCGCCGGCTTCAATGGCGGCCAGCGCCAGTCTGTAGTCGAAATGGATGTCGGCGCAAAGCGGAATGTGAATCGCCTTGCGGATCGTTTCGATCGCGCGCGCATCGGAGAAATCCATCACCGAAACGCGAATGAGCTCGCAGCCCATTTTTTCAAGTTCGAGAATCTGGGAAATGACTTCGTCAGTATGATCGGTCTTGATGGAGCACATCGACTGCACCACCACATGATTGTTTCCGCCGATCTGCACATTTCCCGCAAATACCGGTCTTGTTTTCGTTCTGTGCACAGGGTATCATCGCCTTTCCTGAATCTATTTTACGGCCTGCAGGGCAGGCATTCCTCTTGGAAAATCACTTTGTCTTCTATTTTTTCCTCTGGTTTTCGCAAAGTCTTCTTTGGCGCATAAAATTTCCTGCACTGGCTAAAACAGCTGGCCGCAAAAGCAGTATTTTTTCGGCCGTTCCGCAAGGGAACCGGCAAAATCTGCTGGAAACTCCATAGCCTGCCTCTATGCGCAGTTTAAGAAAGGGCCGCAGGCGGGCGCCTTTGACGGCTCTGCTAAAATTAAGTATAGCCTGTCTGGGGGCGCATTCCTTTCTGCGCCTTCGGCTTGCCGGACAAAACGACGCCGTGCAGACAGAGACAGACTTTTTCTTCGAATCCTGCAGATCGCAAGTGCAGCCGCGAAAAGCCCGCCATCCAGAAAAGAGGCATCGGTCCAGACGCGTTTTTTGCCTATGGCGGTCTGCCTGACTAGAAAGGATGAACTATGGACGAAAAATTTGAACTTGTTTCTCCTTATCCCCCTGCCGGTGATCAGCCGCAGGCCATTGCCGAGCTGGTCGAAGGCATCCAGGCCGGCAAGAAGCATCAGGTTCTGCTTGGCGCCACCGGTACCGGCAAGACCTACACCATTTCCAACGTCATCGCGGCGGTCAACAAGCCCACGCTTGTATTCGCCCACAATAAAACGCTCGCCAGCCAGCTGTACGCCGAGCTGAAGGAATTTTTCCCGAACAACCGGGTGGAATACTTCGTTTCCTACTTCGATTATTACCAGCCGGAAGCGTACATGCCCAAAACCGATACGTACATCGATAAAAACACGAAAACTAACGAAGAGCTCGACATGCTTCGCATGGCCGCGGTCAACTCCGTTCTGCACCGGCGCGATACGATCATCGTCGCTTCGGTCGCCTGCATTTACGGTGCTTCGGACCCGGCCCAGTACGAAAACATGATCGACACGATCCGTGTCGGCGAGCAGATTGACCGTCAGAGCCTGCTCTCCCGTCTGATCGCCCAGCAGTACAAGCGCAACGACATGGAACCGGCGCGCGGCACGTTTCGCGTGCGCGGCGATGTCATCGAAATTTCGCCGGGCTATACGGACCGCTTTTTAATCCGCATCGAAATGTTCGGCGATGAAATCGAGCGGATCTGCGAAGTCAACCCGCTCACCGGCCAGCTCATTCAGGCGTACAACCTCTATAACCTGTATCCGGCCAGCGGCTACGCTACAAGCATGGACATCATGGAACGCGCCGCCAATTCCATCGAGGCCGAACTTGAAGACCGTCTGGAATATTTTGAAGGCGCCGGCAAGCCGCTGGAAAAGGAGCGCCTCGAACAGCGCTGCCGCTACGACATCGAAGCGCTGCGCGAATTCGGCGTCTGCCCGGGCATTGAAAACTATTCCCGGCACATCGACGGCCGCAAAGCCGGCGAAACGCCGTACACCCTTTTTGACTATTTCCCCGACGACTTTCTGATGATCGTCGATGAATCCCACGTTTCCCTGCCGCAGATCCGCGGCATGTTCAACGGCGACCGCGCCCGCAAGCAGACGCTGGTCGACTACGGGTTCCGTCTGCCGTCCGCTCTCGACAACCGTCCGCTGACGTTTTCGGAATTTGAAGAAAAGGCCCCGCAGTCCATTTACGTATCCGCCACGCCCGGCGACTATGAACTCGAACAGACCGAAGGCGAAATCGTCGAACAGATCATTCGTCCGACCGGTCTTCTCGATCCCATCGTTGAAGTCCGCCCGACCGAAGGACAGATCGACGACCTCGTCGGCGAAATCCGCGACCGCATCGCCAAAGGCGAGCGCACGCTCATTACCACCCTTACGGTACGCATGGCCGAAGACCTCACCGAGTATCTGAAAAATCTCGACATTAAGGTGGCCTGGCTGCATCACGAAGTCAAAACGATCGAACGCACCGAGATCATTCAGGATCTGCGCCGTGGCAAGTACGATGTGCTCGTCGGCATCAACCTGCTTCGAGAAGGCCTCGACATTCCGGAAGTTTCCCTGATCGCCATTCTCGACGCAGACAAGGAAGGCTTCCTGCGCTCCAAGCGCTCGCTCGTTCAGATCATCGGCCGTGCCGCGCGAAACGCCGAAGGCAAAGTCATTTTGTACGGCGATTCCATTACCGAATCCATGCGCTACGCGATCGACGAAACCGCCCGTCGCCGTTCCATTCAGATGGCGTACAACGAAGAGCATGGCATCGTGCCGAAAACGATCATCAAGCCGATCCGCGAAGTCGTTCATTCCAAGGAAACGAAGGAAATGACGGCCCGCTACCTGCGAAGAAAGCAGAAGCTTTCCAAAAAGGATACGGCCAAATACATTCAGGAACTCGAAGCCGAAATGCGGCAGGCCGCCAGCGATCTCGAATTCGAACGCGCAGCCGAACTGCGCGACATGATTCTCGAGCTCAAGGCCGACGCCTGATATCAGACGAAGCCTGCATCCAAAAATCAGAAAAGCCAAAAGCGATAAACAGCAAGCAATAAGCAATAAGCAATAAGCAATAAGCAATAAACGAAAAGCCGGAAAATCCAAAAACAGAAAACACGGAAAATCCGTCCGACAGCCAGACCTGCAGAACACAGCCCGCAAAAAAGGATCCCGCAGGAACGTGCCGGCAGGAATCCGGCCAAGTTCCTCGATTTCCCGTTAAAAAATGGTGCATTCTCCAAACCATGGAGCGTGCACCATTTTTCTGTTTCTTTTTATGTCCTTGTTTCCTTTCGCAAAACTGCTGCGAAGGGACAGTTTCTTTCTTAATGAGGCATCAGGCTGAAATACAGACCGATCAGGGCGGCAATGCCGATCACAGTCCAGAAAATCCATTTGCCATACGGCGTTTTCTTTTTCATAGGTCTCCCTCTCTTTCAGACAGGCGTTTTCATTTCTGTCTTCATTGTAAAAAGAGGGCTTGCCGTCAGTCGGCCATTTGCCTGTTATCCTCAGTCCAGAAAATGGGTTCCTTTCCGTGTTCCTGCAAAAACTGGTTGGCTTTCACGAAATGATTGCACCCGAAAAAGCCGCGGTTGGCCGAAAGCGGCGAAGGATGCGCGGCTTCCAGCACCAGATGATTCGGATTGTCAAGCAGCGCCTTCGCCTTGCGGGCGTGACCGCCCCAGAGCAGAAAGACGATCGGCTGATCCTGTTTGTTGAGCACCCGGATCAGATCGTCCGTAAATTTCTGCCAGCCGATTTTTGAATGGGAAAGCGGCTTGCCCTGCTCCACCGTCATAATCGAGTTGAGCAGCAGCACGCCCTGCGCCGCCCAGTCGGACAGATTGCCCGTGCGATACACCGGAACCTGATATTCCGCGCTCAGTTCCTTGTAAATGTTCTGCAGGGAAGGCGGAATGCGCACCTGTGAAGGCACCGAAAAGGAATATCCCTGCGCCTGACCCGGTTCGTGATACGGATCCTGACCGAGAATCACGACTTTGACCTGATCGAGCGGAGTCATTTCCAGTGCCTTAAAAATGTTTTCCTTTGCGGGGTAGACGGGAGAAGACGCGTACGCCTGTTCGAGAAACGCCCGAATCGGTCCTAACGTTCCGTTTTGAAGTTCTTCTTCCATGACATCTTTCCATTCCATGCAGTTTCTCCCTTCTCCAGCACGTCTGTACACGCCCCTTCGATTTGGAAGGGGGGCTTTGCCGGCTGGCTGTTTTCTGTGCCTCGTCTTATCATTATAGCCATGACGAATACATGCATGCAGAAAGTCGAGGAAATGGAACGGCACAAAGGCCTGAACCATTCTCTCGATCAGCTGAGAGGATGGCTGGCCGAAGACTTTGGCCCCTCCCCTTTCCCCCATTCGATTCACGTCGCCGGCACCAACGGAAAAGGTTCCGTCATCACCTGGCTGGAACTGCTGCTCGCCCAGAAAGGCTTGGGCACCGGCGCTTTCATTTCCCCGCACCTAGTGGTTCACAGCGAGCGGTTCCGTCTGAATCAGAAGCCGATTTCCATGGATCGATGGGAAGAACTTTACGACCGGTACGCCAGAACGTTTAAAGCGCGCGACATGACGATGTTTGAAATGGATCTCTTCATGGCCTGCGCCCTCTTTCAGGAAGTCCGCCCCGATTTTGTCCTCATGGAAACCGGTCTTGGCGGAACGCGCGACGCCACCACGGCTCTCGACTATCCGTGGGGCATCATCACATCGATCGGCCTGGATCACATGGGGCTGCTCGGTTCGACCAAAACCGAGATTGCCCAGGCCAAAGCGGGCATCATTCAGGAAGGCATGACTCTAGTTACCGCGGAGCAGGATCCCGCCTGCCTGCGCGTATTTCAGGACGCCGCCAAAACGAAGCACGCGACTCTGATCGAAATTTCGCGCGATTTTTCCCCGCTTGATCCCCTGTGGAATCCGGCACTTCCCGCCTATCAGAAAGAAAACTATCTTTGCGCGCGAACGCTGCTCGAACAGGCCGGCTTCTCTTTCACGCCAGACGAGCAGAAACAGGCCATCGATCGCTTTTTCTGGCCCGCCCGCTTTCAGATCGTCCGCAGCCATCCGCTGCTTTTTGTAGATGGCGCCCACAACGCCAACGGCATAGACGCCCTCTGCAAAAGTCTTCAGGAAGGCGGCTGGAGCATCGATCAGATTTTCTTTTCCGTTCTTGCCGACAAGCAGGCCCGCGAAATGATCGCAAGGCTGCAAACGATTGCGCCGGACATTCATCTTGTCCATTTCGAATCGCAGCGTCTGGCCCGGCTCGATACGCTCGCGCAAAAGGAAAACCTCGATGTTCTTTCCTTCGATACGCTGCTTGAGCGCCTGAAAAGCACGAATAAAAATACTCTCGTATGCGGTTCGCTCTATTTTGCAGGAGAAGTTCTTCAGGCTCTGCATGCGGCCATTGACCAGGCCCCCTCTGCCTGAGTCAAAGCCGGACTTGCGCGGATCCGGCTTCCCCTCATTCCGGCATTTCCGCGATTCTGCAATTCTGCGTTGCTGCATCCCGGGTGACTTACTGTTTCTAGGCAAAGACGCCTCTTCGAGGTCGGTTCGAAGAGGCGTCTTTTTTATCGGTTTTATTTGTATTTTTCGTATACTTTCCGCTTTGTTTTCGGTTTATGTACTCGCTTTGGGGATCGGCTTCAGGCTGCATGCGAGGAGCGCAGCTGCGTGCGGGCACTGAGCGCTGGAAGCAGACGCATGCTCAAGAACAGCATAATGGAGTTGAGCGGCCAGGCGATCAGGTTTTTCAGCAGGCGGCCAGTCACCAGAATCCAGTACGGCGTGCCGTAAAGCATGGTCAGCACCAGGGGGGTAAGAATCACGTTGCAGACCAGAATGGCCACCGCCTCCCCGAGAACGATGCGCCATACGCTCACATTTTTCTGTCCGTAAAAGAACAGGGTGTAAATGAGCGCCTTGACCATGAGCACCATCGCGTAAAACGGCATGTACGGTCCGGTCGGATGGGCGAGAAAGCCGAGAAGATCCGCCACGAAGCAGAAGATCAGATTGGGCAAGAACCCGTAGAGCGCGCAGCTCAGCGCGAGCGCGATGAACGAGAAGCGAATCTCAAGCGTCGCACTCAGGGAAATCGAAAACATATTGAGCACCACATACAGGGCGCAAAGCATCGCCATGCCCGCGATGGAACGGACGGACAGACGGGCGCTTTTCCATTCGAAAAGCGATTTGATTTTCATGACATATTCCTCCTTTCCTCGTTGCAGAAAAAAGGAGGGTTCCTTCTTGTGCAGCGGGATGCAGGAAACAAACCGCAAGGGTAACCCTTTTCGTTGCCGGACCGACTCCCCATTTCCGGCACACTTGACGCCTGTTTCCTTACTCTGTCGCATGCACTATAGCCAGAGGCTCTCCACTCTGTCAACGAAGCCCGCCGGACCGTGCAAGTTCCGACTCGCTTTGTATCAAAAAACAGGCGGCCTTTCGAAAGACTCCGAATAGACCGCCTGTAAAGGAACAAAGCGTTATTTTTCAGGAATTCATCAGCTCGAGCGCTTTCTGGAACACCGTATCGCTGTCGTAGCCTTCGGTATTGATCTTTTCCGAGACTTTCTGGACGAGCAGCGCGAACGTTTTCGCATCCGCTTCGCCGGTCGTTTCCAGATCGTTATCGCTCTGGAACTGGCGCAGAGCCGCTTCGCTTTCGGGCGAATAGTAATTGTCGCCGCGTACCGCCGGATAGCCGAGCTCGCGCAGGAAAATCTGCAGTGCCGCGGCGTTGTCGTTCACCGTATCCGGCCGGATCGGCTCTTCGTCTTCGTTCATCAGCCGGTAGCCGACGCTCTGGTATTCTTCGACTTCAACCGGTACGTCCGGTTCGATGCCGACCATGTTGACCGACGTTCCGTTTGGCGTCAGCCATTCGGCGACGGTGTATTTGAGCGTAGTTCCGTCCTCAAAGACTTTGTTCAGCTGTTCCGTGCCCTTGCCGTACGTTTTCGATCCGATCGTCGTGACCTTGTCCGGGATCTGATCTTTCAGAGCGCCGATCAGCACTTCCGAGGAACTGGCCGTCAGCCCGTTCTGCAAAATGTACACGTGATCAAAGTTCGCCTGATAGCTGTCATCGGCGACGGTAATTTCGCGCACGGTGCCGTCACGCAGCTTTTCCTTGAACAGCACGCTGTCGGCAGGCAGAAACGCGGAAGCGATCGTCTGCATGGCGTGCAGATAGCCGCCGGTATTGCCGCGCAGATCGAGGATCAGATTTTTCGTGCCGGCTTCTTCCAGGCGCTTGAACGCCTCAACCGCGTCTTTTCCCGAATTCTGGGAAAAGGACGAAAGATTCACCAGACCATAGCCGTCTTCGACATCAAACGCGACTGTGGAATCGTATTGGGCCGGGGTAAGATCCATTTCCAGCGTCTGGCCGTCGCGGCGCACCGTAAGGTGCACCGATGTATTCGGCTTGCCCTTAATGTATTCGATGATCTGATCGAGCGGCGTTCCCGTTCCGTCAAGATCATCGATTTTCAAAATTTCATCGCCGGCTTTCAGTCCGGCTTCATCCGCCGGCGAATTGATAAAAATCGATTTCAGCCGCATCGGCTGCCCGGCGTTCTGATAGCAGACCACTCCCAGGCCGACATTGTTTCCAGCGAGCTGCTGGCTGTAGTCGGTCGAACGATCGAGCGGCAGGTACATCGTATGCGGATCGTTTTCGAAACTCGTCATGCCCTCGAGCGCCTTTTCCGTCAGCTCGCTGTCGAGATTCGGGTTGTCGGCGCCGTAGTACCATTCGTTTTCCAGAATGTTCTTCACTTCTTCATACTTGGTGGTATCCTTAACCGCCTGTGCCTCGCTGGCCGCTCCCATGAAGCGATAGCCGGAACAGCCCGCCAGAGAGAAGCTCATCAGCACGCCAAGTGTCAGAGAAAGGCTTCGATTTACGATTGAATGCATCGTTTTCTTCAAAATAGACCTCCTTGGCACGGATTTGCGCTTTCAGGGCGCCGATCCATGCGCACAGGCAAAAGCCCGTATGCACTATACCACGCCCGTATTTCAAACAAAACGTGCCCGAAAGGGCACGCTTGGTAAATTCAATTCGGTTTACTCGCCGGGACGGTCGTCTTTGGGATGGAACGCCTTTGCCTGCGCCTCGTCGGCTTTTTCATCCTTGCGCGCCTGCTTATGATCTTCACGAATCGCTTTGTGAAGCTTCTTATCCAGGCTTTTGTCATGATGGAAGACGTTTTCCTTTTTCGCCTTGTCCGATCCGAGCCAGCGCCGCTTGCGCAGATACAGAATTTCGCCGGCCGCAATCACCAGCATCACTACAATAATGACCGCATATCCATGGCTGTATTTGATCAGCGGCATGTCCTGGAAGTTCATGCCGTACCAGCCGGTCAGGAACGTCAGCGGCAGGAAAACCGTCGAAATGATCGTCAGCAGCGTACTGACTTTGTTCTGGCGGTCCGACAGCTGCGTCTGCCGCAGATTCCAGATCTGGGACGTATAGTCCTTGATCGTGCTTGCCAGATTTTCGAGCTGCGTACTGTTGGCCAGAAACAGCGAGATCATCGCGTTTTCATTGGGCTGATCCTGCGGGATGATCGTCTCCTGCATCGTATGGCCGACCGCGGTCAGCTGCAGGTAGTAGTTGCCGAGAATGTTCATGTCACGCCGTGTCATCATGATGTAGCGTTCCATGCCCGATTCCTTGTTTTCGAAAATGTTTTCCTCAATCGTTTCGAGCTTTTCGTTGTAATCCTCAAGAAAGTACACATCTTCCTGAATCATGTAGTTCATGAAGCGCAGCAGAAACTGAAAGGCGCTGCAGATATCGAGCGTGTATTCGTCCATAAACGCCTGCAAATAGCTGTGAAACGCCTTTTCGTCGCTGATAAAGCAAAGACTGTCATTTTCCAGAACAAACGCAAAGCTCATGCGATCCGCGATCGGCTGTTCCTTGCGCGGAATGACAAACGTACCCGAAAGCACGCCGCGATCGTACAGAATGCGGCAGAAGCGAATCGGATGACTCAGATCCGGCAGCGTTTCGCCGGTGAAATATTCCGGATTTCTCTTGCGGGCTTCCTCGCTGCTCAAAATCAGCAGCGCCTGATCGGGATGCGCCCTGTTCCAGCAGATATTCATAAAATGCACACCTCTTTTTAAGTCCACTCTACCTGTCTTTTAGCGGCGCGAAGGCTGTGAAAACCGAAAAAGCAGATCGCCGTTCCGATCGATACAGATTCAGGCTGTACCTTCTCTGTCTTTTCCAAAGAAAAATAAGCAAAAAAAATCGGAGGAAATTCATCCTCCGTTCCTGCTTTCTTCCTCTTCGGTTCGTTCACTCTTGGGAACATATCGAAGTTCGACATCATACCCGAGACCTTCCATGATCTGAATAAATGTCTTATTCACCAGCCCGTCTTTTTTCTTAATGATGTGATTGACGTACTGCGACGTCACGCCCAGTTTCTCGGCGAGTGTACGCTGAACAAGCCCTGCTTCCACGCACTTGACTTTAATGTCAACCTCCAGATTGTTCCGTATCATGATCAACTTCTCCTGTCCTTATGATATGAATTATACAGTTTTCATCTGATTTGAATATTATTTTTTCCACAAATAAGTTGAGTTCAATCATATTAATACAATCGTGCCAATCATCGACAGTACGTCTGAACTTGACTGAAACAAGCAAAACGGACAAAAGAAGCAACGATTTCGGATACATTGAAAGGAATCCGGTAAATCTTTCCCGACACTTTTTTCTGCCGATTTTTACAAGTTCCAGTCGGATTCGGACCAGACCGAACATTCAAAAAAGCGAACAAAACGTGCACTTTCCGATTTCGATCTGTGGATTCGAAGAAAATTGCCAGTTAAAAAAATAAAACGAATACCTGATCGTAAAAAAGCGGATACCTCTTTAATTCCATGAACCGAGAAAGGTATCCGTATAGTTTCTAAAAATGGTGGAGCGTAGGAGGATCGAACTCCTGACCCCCTGCGTGCAAAGCAGGTGCTCTCCCAGCTGAGCTAACACCCCACATAACAAATCAGGAAAATGGTGGGCCTGAATGGACTCGAACCAGCGACCTCATCCTTATCAGGGATGCGCTCTAACCACCTGAGCTACAGGCCCGTTTCCCGATTGCTCAATCATATTAACAAAAGCTCCCATGCGGGTCAAACAAAAATGCTTCAAAAATCTAAAAAAATCGAATGAGGGGAATGGAAACGGAGAACAGCGCAGGGCGGAGGGAAAACGGTGTCCGTTCTTTCGCTTTCCGTGAAATACGCAATAATCTATGTTTCGTAATTCTTATAAGATGGGATTCCGATCAATATAGAATAGTTGCTGTCGATTGCGGCGGGCAGTTCTGCTTTTCTGTGCGCGATCAAAGCGAAAGAAAAAATATGAAATGCCCAAGATGCGGTGCTGTCGCTGAAGACAATTCTTCGTTTTGCCTCTCCTGCACTGCTTCTTTTAAAAACCAGGAAGAAGCCAGATCCTCCCTTCCGCAGGAAATGGCACCTGCAGAACAGAAGAAAGACGTGTCCGAAAGCCCGGAACAGCCCTGCACGGCGGATGTCACTTTAGACCATCCTGCTTCTGCACAGTCGGAGTCCAAAATGCCGTCTGTTCCGGATCAGCAAGCGGCGGATTCATCCGATTCCAAAGATCCCAATCCCAGTCTGGAAAAGAATGTACAGGATCCAGCCGAACAGACAACCGATAACGATTCTAAGGCCCGGTACAGACGGATCCGCCTGATCGTGGGAACGATTATTATCGTGATCGGCATTTTTCGAATCGGAACCGCCGGCTCTCCGCTGTCTTCCACTCCGTTTGGCGGCGACTTTTACACGTACGCCTATAAAGGAATCGTCGCTGCAGAATTGCTGAGCCGGGTAGAAGTGTCGCTGGGCTGGATTCTGGACGCGATCGGTGCCGCGATCGATCTGGATGCCTTCCGTCACTGATGCGCTTTTCTAGATGTTTCGTTGCGTTCGATGCAGCCTCCTGATGCGCCTCCGGGTGCACCTGCGGTATCCATGGTGTGCCGGGGGAGCAGCGGCATGGACGGTTTTCATCGCTCGCCTCATTCAAAACAATTATGGAAAATGAAATAAAATGTTTGACCTTTTCTTAAGGCGATGATATTCTAATCAGGCGTTAAGCAATTGGGCCTGTAGCTCAGGTGGTTAGAGCGCATCCCTGATAAGGATGAGGTCGCTGGTTCGAGTCCATTCAGGCCCACCATTTTATTTATTTTTTTCTTACTCTATGTGGGGTGTTAGCTCAGCTGGGAGAGCACCTGCTTTGCACGCAGGGGGTCAGGAGTTCGATCCTCCTACGCTCCACCATTCGTAAATTTACCTTCAGGTAACTGCCTGAAGGTTTTTTTATACCCATTTGAGCGTAGAAGGCTTCATTTTGGATGAACGGAAACAGAAATGCAGAATCTTCTGAAGCATAAAATTCTTTTTATCCTTCTCGTCGATAGTTATCTCTGCCGAACGCGATGCTTATTTCTGCCGGTAAAACCCGGCCCGTTTTGGCCTTAAGAAGACGGCTTTTCCAGAACGGTTTCGTTTCTTACGGGGGTTACCCAAAATTTCAAGTTCATGCCTTAAGACCGGGGAACAAGCAAGACTGCGAACGGTTTGTTCAGTCTGTTACTCAAAAGAAATAGATCTTTTGGAAACCGCAGAGACAGAACTATGAGCAGTTTTCAACCAACTGTATACCCATCCTTTAAAGCACTCAGAATTTCAATTCCCCTCAAATTCTATGGCTCCATCAAAGCGCACTTATTCAGGGACTGTCGGATCGAATTGGTTCTGTTGCACATAAACAGACAGCCTCTACCGAAAGAAAAAGACCCGGTTAGGGGTCCACAAATTCAATGGATTCTATTTCATCAGGGAAATAAGCATTAAAGCTCTCATCAGCTTCCGTGACACCTATCGTGTCATCCGTTTCGATAGGATGATCGCCAGCTTTTGTCACATTTCCGATCCATACCCGCCGAGCATCGCCGTTGGTAAAAACAATCGTACGTATCTTTCAACCAAATCCTAATCAAAAGATTCCAAGATTATTCCCCTTTCTGCAAAAGAATGGAGCGGCATGCTAACCGGTACTCCCAGGAGGCGTCTCAACCCGGTTCGTACTGGTTAAAGCCATAACAACGAACTTAACGCCATACAGCGCATTCGTTTTTCAAATTTCTCCCCGTAGAGAGTTTTTTTCTGAGAGCCGCTTTTGATCTTGCCTTACTTTATTGCCAGAAACGCGGTGAATAAAGCTTTTGTCAGCGAACGGACAGAACAAATCCATTCTACGAAACTTTACTTTTCATAAAAATGTCTACATCTAAATCGACCGGCAGTAAAATGCCGGGAGAAGTGCACTGAACATAAAAGAGCTAAAACCGTCTGTCTTTAATGACGTTCGTACCGCTGCATGCTCGAGAGATTCGACTGGAGCCCTAAACTTGTTAAGTTCTATTTCACCAGAGCTGCCACATTTTTCTGACTTTGATCCGTTATGGGGCGATTTGATCTTGGATTTTATCGGCTAGATCACCGCATATTCAGAACAATTTCTCTCGCGGGCTGTCATAATCCTGCGCATATTCAACCTCTAAATTTCTGACTTGTTCGAGAAATTCCTTAGCTTCATTGTCGAAACCTTCTTTCGAAGGGAGGAATAAACTGTACCCCAGAAAGTGGACAATTTTTTTAGAGTCAACCTATTCCAAGGACACCCGATTAGCAGCGACCCCAACTACTGGACGATCGTTTTGATCTGTTCCCTAATTGCGGACACTTTCTAA
>NZ_JAHDSX010000004.1:0-92704 GCF_020969955.1 Allobaculum fili
ACCGGATCCGAAGTATGAAGAAAACGATGAAGAATAAAAAATACGCCAAGCGGGATCTCGAAAGGGATCCCGTTTAGCGTATCTAATATTCAGTCTCGCGTATACCCGTCGATTGTTTGACACTTACGCCAGGCAGTTCATGGCGATCCGAAAGATCCGTATAGATCTGTCTGCACTTTTCACGATATTGGTCTGCCTGAGAAGAATTTCCGAGAACGGAATAGAAAATATCGAGCCTTGAATAAGCCGAGCCAAGGGACATCAGAATATCCGGCAGAGGTTTTGAGGAAGGATAGTTTTCCAGCAGGTATGCTGCACGCAGGCAAAGTTCCATGCCTTCTTGATAGCGGTTCTCGTCATAGCACAGATCGGAGAGATCAAGCAGGGTAACCGCCAGAGAGTTTTGTTCTGAAGGGGAAGGATGAAGGGAGCAGGCTTTTTCATAAAGGGCAATGGCCTTTCGATAACAGGACTCTGCACTGGAAAAATCTTTTTGAAGGTAAAATGTTTTTCCCCCGGTTTTGTAACAGAGCGCACACAGATGTTCCGTAGCGGCAGTATGCAGATCCTCCAGATTTTCCTGTATGTATTCGATCAGTTTGCGCGCTGTCTCTACTGCCTCATCCACATTCCATGAGGAGTTTTGGAGATAGAGAACAGACTGCCAGGCGCATCCGCACAAATATGTATGAAGCAGAGTCGGATCCTGCGCCGAAAGCTTTATCGCCTGATCTAAGGCCTTTTTGACGATCGGGCGAGCTTGTTCCGACCGGTTTCTTTCGCAGAGAAGGTCGGACAAAGTGAGCTCGCAGGTTACCAGAGTACGAATATGCAGAGAAGATTCATCCTGCAAAACAAGACTTTCGAAAATATCCCGTGCCTGTCGATAAAAGGATTCGGCCTGGATCAGGTGCTGCTCTCTTCGTTCCAGTCTTCCCAGGTTGATCAGAAAGAAGCCCAGATCGACTTGGTAGACCGGATGGTTTTCCGCCTGAATCATCTGGCGGTTCAGTCGAATTCCATCTTCCAGGCTGTCTCTGGCCTGTTCCAGCTGATTGAGATAGATGTACTGTTCGCCAATTTTCTGGTAAAAGACGCTTTTCGCACGTATGCAATACAAGGTGTCTTGCAAATTCGTATCCTCGTTGAGCGAAGGGATGCGCTCAAGAAGATTCTGGTCTGCGATTTCTTTTCCCTGCGTATAGAAGAAAATCGCTTCTTCCATCTGATTGTTCTGGGCAAGAATATCGCCTGCCGTTTCACAGGTTTCGATGCCAGGCTGCAGCTGTGCCGCGGCTTTTGCCCATAAAGCTGCCTGATCAAAATCCATACGAACACCAATTCCATCGCGATAGATCTTTACGAGTTCCTGAACAGCAGGGAAATAGTTCTGATCGGCTGCTTTACGGATCAGACGGATGCCTTTTTCATAGTCGATTTCGACATCCAGCCCGTACACATACGCGAGACCGATCAGATAGCAGTTCTTTGGTGTGAACGGCGTATAGTTTTTCTTCAGTTCGAAAAGCTGATTACGAAGATCGTTCGAATGTATCGGATAAACCGTATGGACGCCTGGAAAAACAGCTTCTAACGCCTTACGATTGACGGTTTCATTTTCCATCAGTACCGGCAGAACCTTTTTCTGCAGCTTTACGGCCAGCGGGTACTCGATCTGCCGGACATAGTTTGGCTCGTAGACCATATTGTTCGTTACCGCCAGAGCGAACAGATCGCTTTCCTGAAGACTGTTCTGGATGGAAAGGTCGAAGTTTTCACCGGGCTTCAGGAATTCGTCATACCAGATGGCGATGGTATACAGCTGTTCGTCTTCATGAATGACACGCATGAGCTCCTGCGCTTTCTGGCGATCTTTCTTGCGATAGCTCAGAAAAATCCGGTGCTCGAAGAGGGCGCTGACCTCTTTCTGCAGTTTGTCGTCAAGAAAAGCAGACTCCAGAAATTTCCTGAGTTTCGTTTCGTAGGGGATTTCGGTCACATCGGAAGAAATCGGACAGATTGCCTGGACGGTTCCGCACTTCTCGTTAAATTCTTCGGTTAAAGAAAGGTCCGTCAGTACAGGGAGAAAGGGAATGTTCTTTACCTGAATCATCCGGAAAACCGTTGAAAAAGCGAGACAGTCCCCCTTCAGAAAATTTTCTGTGATCGGAATGACAATCAGGTTCATCAAGGACAGATCGAACACGTAATTGTCGAGATCTTCCGGGTGATCCGGATCCGGATCAAAATAAACTGTGCTTGGACAATAGCGAAGAATATCGTTCGTGATTCTCTCGAACCAAATCGGAAAATCATCTGGATGAGCGGTAAAGTACACTTTGGCTTTGCCATGCGGATTCGAATGCTCAGGTTTCGTTTTCATACATTTCTCCTGTCTGAAGTAAGACTCTTCTTTTACTGTACACAGATCCCGCAAATCAGAAGCATGTTTTTTGACACTCCAGCAAAATCGCATTCCAGCCTGCTCTCTGGGGGACAGAATTCGGATTCCTGCTTTCATCTCTTGCGGGCGGTAAAGCGGAGAGGATGAAGAGCGGCTTCTATAATGAAGCTGACAGGTTTTACCCCAAAAGATGTCCTTTACTACTGGAAATGAGGGAAGAAATGTATGGATTGGAAAAATAATTTTGATCGGGAGACGCTTTTTAACGGCTATTTACTGTTTCGGCAGGGAAGAGTCAGCCCGATTTATCGACAGGGCGATTACTGCTTTGCGATCGTCGATGGAAGAGAAAAAGTTCGTGCCCGTCTGGTGGACGATACCATCTCGGATCTGCAGTGCACCTGCCTTCCTTCCAGGGAAGGAAGACTCTGCGCGCACCAAGCGGCCTTTCTCTTTGCGCTGGAAAATACATTAGAAAATCAAAGACAGTCAGCTCCTGCAGCTGCAGAAAATCGGAACCATCCAGAAGAAGAAGAGGAAAAAGACTTCGAAGAGATGGACAGGGAAGCGGACGATTCAAATCGTGCAGATCAGGATCTGGAAACGGAGGAACATACCGAAGCCGATCAAGAGGACACGGATCCGTATTTCGCCGAGCCAGATGAGCCGGAAGATTCCGTTGAACAGTGGAGGCGTCGTTTTGCGCAAAATCCAGGTTTAAGACGCTATCCGTACAATTTGGAAAATACGACAGAAAATTCGAACTCGAATTTCACCAATCCAAATGAATTTGAGCCGGAACAAGCCGCCTCTCCTGCGCAGTCCGAAGACGAATACGAACAGCCGGTCCTCGAACGCCCAGAAACTCCGTGGAAAAACCCGTTTCTGGATTCGCTGCTTAGTCCCCAAGGTCTGTTTGGGCAGGATGAGTCCGAAGCGACAAATCCATATGGAAGAAACAGAGAGGATCATCCCGTCGAATCGGCAATTCCTCCCAAAACGCAAATGCCTCGGGGTGCGGCAGTAACCTCTTTGGCACCAGATAAAGAAGCAATCTCTGGAGCGGATTCAGACGTTTCTGTAAAGGAAAACTTCGGCGCCCAGACGATGGAACCCAAAGCCCCTGTCCAGCCGGAGGAAGAAGCAGAAGATTCTTCAAACACGACTTACAGCGCCGCAAACAAATCCGAAGGCGCAAAAGAGCCAGCTCCCGAAAAAGAAACCGAGCAGCCAAATGTACAGGAGGAGACCTCACGCCAGACAAGCCAGACTTCGTTTGAAGCATCGATTGACTATTCCAGCCTTTCGTCTCTGGTCGATTCGTTCTCACTGGAAGATCTTGCCGGTCTTGTGAAGGAATACGGAACGATGCATCCCGAAATGCAGGACTTCCTGACCGCAAGCATCGCCAAATCGCATGCTGAAGAGGCACAGGATCTTCTGGAACGTCGGGCGATGCAGAAGATTGCTGAAATTTTGCAGGATCATCCGGAAAGCCGCTGCGGAAGCCGAGAAATCCGCAGCTTTGAAAACTGGATGGAAGAGCAGTGCGATGTCCTGGTCCGCAATGGCTCCGCCATTCTGGCTGCAGAACTGCTGGAAAGCATCCTCCTGACGCTGGAACGAACCGCGACCGTATCGAACGCGTCGTTTGTTCTGTCCTGCGGCGAATTTGTTCTGGATCTTTTAGAGAAAATTGCGCTCCGGGCCGAACCGGCATTAATTAAAGAGCTGTTTTCCTGGATCGAATACCAGCTGGAAGCCAATAACCTTCCGGATTTCAAGGACCGTCTCGTGACCCTGACGGAACGCAACTGTTTTGATATCGCCGATTTGCAGGAAGTGCGATACCAGTCTCTCGTCCGTCTGTACGGAACGTCGCGAAAAGAAGGCAAACTGCATGCCTACCGGGATCGTCTGCTTCGTTCCATTCTGGATCTCGAAAAAGAAAATCCGGAATATGAACGCGCCACATCCGCTTTTGAAAAAACGTACGGAATGCTTCCGGAAGTTCTCATTCTCAAGGCGGTCGATGCGCTGAATGAAAACGATCCGAAAGAAGCCGTCCAGCTTCTGAATCAGAGCCGGCGCAAGGGAATGAGCGCTTCTGAGGAAGAAAAAGTCATGCGGCTGATGATTCAGGCGCAGCTTAAACTTTCCCATCCGGAAAAGGCCGTCCAGGAGCTTTACGAACTGATCTTTGTTTTACAAAACGGACGGCTCGAAGATCTCCAGCTTCTTCATGAACTGGATTCGAACGATCAGTGGAAAGACGATCTGGAAAAGATTGAAAAGAGCGTGGATGAAGACGTACTGATTGAACTGTACGATTTCCTGAAGGAAGACGAAAAGCTTCTCGATCTGATGGAAAAATCGAAAAACTATTACCACCTCTCGCGTTTTGCAGACCGTCTGTCGGGTGTTGACCCGGATCGAACCGCCGCTCTTTGGCTGAACTATGCAAAAGAGAGTGCGGCAAGCGCGCATTCGAGAAAAGCGTATCGCCGAAGTGCCATCGCTTTTGAGAAAGCGTCTCAAAGCGAAACATTAAAGGATCAGGTAAAGGAAGCTGTTCATAAGACAAGAGAAGACCACCGTCGCCAGCATGCCTTTATCGAAGAACTCGATCGTCTTGGCATTGTCAAATAGAACCCGGCCGACTAGATCTGTTAAAAATGAATCCAACAAAAAACGGGACTTCCGTTCTGCATCATGCAGAGGGAAGTCCCTTCTTTTTTGTCTGTGAATTTAGGAAAAGGAACAAGGAAAGCAGTAATCCTGTTCAAGTTTATAAATTATTCCTGTTCGAGTTTAAGTGTTTTTGTGGTGAGATCGCAGACTTCTTCTGGTCCGTAGTACTGGATTGCACCTGGGAAGGTGTAGCAGGTTTCTACAGCCCACTGGTCGCGGTTGGCTTCGAAGAATTTGAACGGCTTGCCGTCGAGTTCGACGAGCGCTTTCTTGATAACCGGTTTGTCTTCGCCATGACGACGTTCGATGTTCATCATCTTGGTGATCGGCATGCCGCCGGCTACCCATTCGGATGCTGGTTTGGACAGGTTGGAAATCTTGGAGAGGTATCCAGTGAATCCGTTCTGGATCAGCAGGAATGCGTTGTAGCCAAGGGAGTAGCAGTAGTCGGAGTCAAAGTTCGAAGGGAATGCGCAGCGTCCTTCGTAACCGAAGAAGTGGTGCAGCGGGTTGAACTTGCCGGTGTAGGTACCTTTGGCAGCGCGTGCCTTGAGTTCATTGGCAACGAGAGCGGAGAACAGTTTTTCCGATTCGATCAGAGATACCTGTACGTTTCCGTGCGGGTCTCTTTCGAGGAACAGCTGCTGCTGGATGTTTTCCGGCAGAATTGCGAAGACTTTGAATGCGTCTTCGCTCAGACCGTTCTTGATGAACTCATATTTTTCTTTCCATGTTGGAAGAGCGTTGAACGCGTCGGCTTTGCTTCCGGCAAGAAGTTCGTTGATTTCAGCGATCAGAGCGGAGAATTCAGGAACGAATTCAACTACGCCTTCCGGAATGATAACAACACCGAAGTTGTTGCCGTTGGCAGCACGTTTTTCTACGGAATCGGCGATGTAGTTGGCGATTTCGGAGAGAGACATTTTCTTCGCAGCGACTTCTTCGGAAATGAGGCAGATGTTTGGCTGTGTCTCAAGAGCAGCTTCCAGTGCTACGTGAGAAGCAGAACGGCCCATAACCTTGATGAAGTGCCAGTATTTCTTAGCGGAGTTGGCATCGCGTTCGATGTTTCCGATCAGTTCACTGTATGTCTTTGTAGCGGTATCGAAACCAAAGGAGATTTCAATGTCGTCGTTTTTCAGGTCGCCGTCGATCGTTTTTGGAGCGCCGATTACCTGTACGCCAGTGTTGTGTGCAGCAAAGTATTCGGCAAGAACGGCTGCGTTGGTGTTGGAGTCATCGCCGCCGATGATTACGATGGCGTTGATGCCGTGCTTTTTCGCTACTTCTGCAGCAACCGTGAACTGTTCTTCTGTTTCAAGTTTTGTACGGCCGGAACCGATGATATCGAATCCGCCTGTGTTGCGGTAAGCGTTGATATAGTCGTCATCGAATACAATGAAGTCATCTTCGATCAGACCGCTTGGACCGTTTTTGAAACCGATCAGAACGTTGTCCGGGTTAGCGGCTTTCAGAGCATCGTAGAGACCGCTGATTACATTGTGGCCGCCTGGCGCCTGTCCGCCGGAAAGGATAACACCGACAACCTGTTTGCCTTCTGGTGCTGTGCTTTCGCCTTTAACGAAAGTGATTTCTTTCTTTCCGTAAGTATTCGGGAAGAGTTTCTGGATTGCTTCCTGGTCCGCAACGGACTGGGTAGGTTCGCCTTCCTTAACCGCAATGCTGGAAATGCCGTGACGAAGCATTCCCGGAAGCTTTGGCTGGTAAGCGTAGCGAGCTTTCTGTAACGGGGAAATTGTCATTTCTATACTCCTTCTTAATCGCTCAAATCATAAGATAACCGGTCAGAATTGTAAATCCTCAAAGAGAAAGGGCTGTCATTGCATGGCAGCGAGGAGAACAGAGTACTCAATAAGGACTTCGATTCCAGAACCGGCCTTTCCATTTTACGCTATCTGGACATACGGTTTCAAATTCCTGAAAATTCGATCCCATTATACGAGCAGATAAACAGCACGATTCGACAAAAAAGCACCTGACTTAACGACAGATGCTTAATTTCAATCGGGTTTATTCGATAACGATTTCTTCTTCGATGAGAACTTCTTCTGGCTGCTTCAGACTGGCTACGAACGCTTCAATGCGATCGCAGGCTTCCTTGAGGTTTTCGTAGGACGTCGCATACGAAATACGGACGAAGCCTTCGCCATGTTCGCCAAAAGCGGTGCCGGGAACGACAGCGACTTTCTGCTCTTCGAGCAGACGGACGCAGAACTGATCCGAAGTCAGACCGGTCGAGGTGATATCCGGGAACGCGTAGAACGTGCCGCGCGGAACGTTCGTGCGCAGTCCCATGCGGTTCAGCCGGGCGCAGAGCAGATTGCGGCGCCGTTCGTATTCCTTTTTCATCTCTTCCGTATCTTCCAGACCGGATCCGAGTGCTTCAATCGCCGCATACTGGGCGGCCGTCGGCGCGGACATGATGATGAACTGATGAACCTTGGTCAGCTGGCTGTTGATTTCCGCGTTGCAGAGCAGATAGCCGAGGCGCCATCCGGTCATCGCAAAGGCTTTAGAAAAGCCGTTGATGACGAGAACCTGATCCTTGATGGAATCAAAGGAAGCCGGCGAGCAGAATTCGCCTTCAAACGTAAGTTCTGCATAAATTTCGTCGGAAACAATATAAATTCCGGATTCTTCAAAAATCGGTACGAGTTTTTCGTAGTCTTCACGGCCCATCGTTCCTCCCGTCGGATTGGAAGGGAAGTTGAGCATGATGCATTTGGTCTTTTCCGTTAAAGCGGCTTTCAGATCTTCCGGGGTCAGTTTGAAGTCGTTATCCTGCGTCAGTTCGATATAGACCGGAACGCCTCCAGCCATGATGATCGCCGGTTCATACGCCACGTAGTTCGGGTCGAGAACAATGACTTCATCGCCAGGATTGATCAGGGTGCGGAAGCACAGATCCACAGCTTCAGATCCGCCGACGGTAACCAGTGCTTCCTTTTTCGGATCGTAGTCCACGCCGAAGCGGTTATGGTAGTATTCGCAGATCGCTTCGCGCAGTTCAATCAGACCGCGGTTTGCGGTGTAGTGGGTATAGCCGCTCTGCATCGATTCAATAGCCGCGTTGGAAATGTGCCAGGGCGTATTGAAATCTGGTTCGCCGATACCCAGGGAAATGACGCCTTCCATGGAGTTGGCCAGATCGAAATACTTTCGGATACCGCTTGGCTTCATGGTTTTGATAACTTGATTGATCGGTTTCATCAGTAGCTCACCACCAGTCGGTCTTCTTTTTTGTCCGGCCTGCCGGCACCGGTCAGAATGCCGGACTGCTTGTACTGCTTCAGAACAAACAGAGTCTTTGTGGACTGTACGTCTTCAATGCAGGCAATTTTGTCGGAAACAAACGAGCAGACTTCAAACATCGTTTTCCCCTCAACGAGAAGAATGAAGTCCTTGTCGCCGGTAATCAGGTACATCGAATTGACTTCCGGATAGCCGGCGATGAGATTCGCGGTATAGTCGTATCCTTTATCTTTCATCGGGCGTACGCCGACTTCGATGAAAGCAAGAATTTTCTGATCTTTCTGAACTTTGTTGTAGTTAATGACGGTATGGTAGCCGCAGATGATTTTTTCCTCTTCCAGGCTTCGAACGGCATCGTAGACATCTTTCTCGTCTTCATGAAGAATGTCTGCCAGATCGCGGGCATTCAGACGGGCGTCTTTTTCGAGCAGTTCCAAAATTGAACGAAAATCCATGGAAAACTCCTTTCCGGCGCTCATGCGCGCAGGTAATAATGTTCCTATTATAAGCGCATTTGATTTTCGATTCGTGCAAAGCCCGGAACACAGGGAAGAAAAGAATCAAAATAAGAATAAAACCGCTCGCAAATCCGCAGACCGTTTCCATCGGGCAGGGCCATAGGCCGTTTCATCGCCCATCTTTTCGTAAACGGAGCCGATCCAGAATAAAGCCAGGTCGTTTCCAATATTTAATGGGCAGTTATTTAATGGGCAGTGTTTGATGAATGAGTTTCCGGCAGATCCGATCTGGATCCAGTGATATTTCTGCGCAGAGTTTCTGTGATTTCTGATTCCTTTCTTATGGCAGAGGCGGAAAACAGAAGACTTCCCAAAGAAAAAAAGCGGAGCAACGAACCCACCGGATTTCCAGACCAATTCACCCATATCATTCGGATTTGAAATCCAGCCAGGAAATGGAAAGGATGCATAGACGGACGGCTCAGACCGATTCTTTGTGGCTCGAACAGGATCTAGTAAAGAATGCCTTCCATAAAATATGGAAAGCCAAAACCAGCTCATGCCGGACGGCAGGCGATAATCCGCAAACATGCAGAAGGCAAATCCTATGCCTCCAAAAATCTGGCCTGTTGAGTTAACCGCTTTCATTCTGTAAGACTTTCCATCAATCCGTCTCTCTTCAGAAAATCAGGCGCCGATGCAGCAAAAAACATGCAGAGCGAGACAGGAATCATAAGCCCCTCAGGTGATGGGAAAATCCTGGAAATGCCTGCGGACAACGTATAGACAAACGGTCTGCATTAAGACGAAATAAGCAATTTGTATAGGCGATATCTAATGTGAATAAGACTAGATAAGTAATTAATATCGAGATTATTATTCAATAGTTTTTGACTAGATCCGCCTGACCTCCTATTCGTTGACAGGATTTCGGGCAGCCCCTATAATTAGATCGGTATTAAAGGAGGATTTACTGATCATGACAGTAAAAGTTGCACTGAACGGTTTTGGTCGTATCGGTCGTCTGGCATTCCGTCAGATGTTTGATGACCCCAACTACGAAGTAGTTGCGATCAACGACCTTACCAACCCCGCTATGCTGGCTCACCTGCTGAAGTACGATTCGACTCAGGGAACCTACAAATTCGCCGACAAAGTAGAATCCACAGAAGATTCCATCATCGTTGACGGTAAAGAAATCAAAATCTACAAAGAAGCTGACGCTTCCAAACTCCCTTGGGGCGATCTCGATGTTGATGTAGTACTCGAGTGCACAGGCTTCTACACATCCAAGGCTAAAGCACAGGCTCACGTTGATGCTGGTGCTAAGAAAGTCGTTATTTCCGCTCCTGCTGGAAAAGACCTGCCGACAATTGTTTACAACGTTAACCAGGAAGTTCTTACTCCTGAAGACAAAATCATTTCCGCTGCATCCTGCACAACCAACTGCCTCGCTCCAATGGCTAAGACACTGAACGACCTGGCTCCAATCAAATCCGGAATCATGACTACCGTTCATGCTTACACTGGCGACCAGATGACTCTGGATGGCCCGCAGAGAAAAGGCGACAAACGTCGTTCCCGCGCTGCTGCCGTTAACATCGTTCCTAACTCCACTGGTGCTGCTAAAGCAATCGGTCTGGTTATCCCTGAACTGAACGGCAAACTGATCGGTTCTGCTCAGCGTGTTCCTGTTCCTACAGGTTCCACAACGATCCTCGTTGCAGAAGTTGAAGGCGAAGTTACTGTTGATCAGATCAACGCCGCTATGGCAGCTGCTGCTAACGAAAGCTTCGGCTACAACACTGAAGAAATCGTATCTTCCGACATCATCGGTATGACTTACGGTTCCCTGTTCGATGCTACCCAGACAATGGCTACTCCTACAGGCGATGGCAACACCCTCGTTCAGGTTGTTTCCTGGTACGACAACGAAAACTCCTACACTTCTCAGATGGTTCGTACAATTAAGTACTTCGCTGAGATGGATAAGGAAAACGCTTAATTCACACTCAACAAAACTGAAGGCCTTCGGGCCTTCTTTTTTATTGCCGCTTAAGCAGGAAGCCCGATATTTGAAAAAGCTGCCTTCAGCAAATTAAAAAATGGAGTGAGCACCAAATGATATTTGAGAAAGACGAAATATCGTCTGAAAGAATCACTGATTGCCTGCGAAACATAAAAAGGCCAGCGTGCTACGTAGAGGAAACGAGATTGAAACAACAAATAAATCGGTAATTCTGTTCAAATTAATCATCTGAAAGCGCTAAGAATTAACTAATTAGTATAAACGCATTGCCTGAACTGGTATTTCTTTGACTGATTTATGAACCGATAATAAAAGCTGATCAATTCCTGTTGAAAGAAGGGCAATCTTTGAACAGGGCTATCAGATCTTCGGGCGTGACCGAGAACGATTTCACGGTCAGATCGGATGAAACGCCAGGGCAGGCCTTTTTTCCGGTTAACAGATCTGAGATGCATAAGAAAGGAAACAGCATGAAATTTAGAAAACTCACAGCTTCCTTGCTGTCTGTTGCACTTTCTGGAACAGCTGCAGTTTCAACCGTTCTTCCTGCTGCGTCCATGGCTGTACATGCCGAAGAAACAACTCCGACGGCAACGACAGACATGACGCAGTATGGCACCAATCTTGCACTCAATAAAACCGCGACAGCAAGTTCTCAAGAAGCGGATTCTGTCAGAGCTTCCAATGCGGTGGATGGAAATACCTCAGCTAGCACTTCCCGCTGGGGTTCCAATGTAGGCAATGGTCCGGACTGGATCTATGTTGATCTGGCCAAACCATCTGTTGTGAACGCCGTTCGTGTGTTCTGGGAATCGCACAAGGCTACATCGTATAAAATCCAGTACGCGACAGAAAACCCCGGAGCAGAAGCCTCCTGGACAGACGTAAAAGTCTTTAATAACCGTCCTGCGGAAATCACAGAAGTTATTGCGTTTGATACGCCGGTAAATGCTCGTTATATCCGTCTGTATATTGGATCGCATACACCAGATGATCCAATCCTCACTTCGATCCCAGAATGGAACTCGGTTTCCATTTATGAGCTGGAAGTGTATGGCGAAATCGATGCGAACTATCAGGATCCGCAGGAAAACGTAGCGCTGAATAAAACCGGAACGGCCAGTTCGACCGAAACGGCAGACTTCACCGCAGCAAAGGCACTGGACGGAGATACATCGTCCAGAAGTTCACGCTGGAGTTCCGCTGAAGCAGACGGACCGCACTGGATTTACGTCGATCTTGGCAAAGAAATGGACGTACAGACCGTACGCCTCTACTGGGAAACACGCAAAGCCAGTAACTATACCATTTCAACCGCAACGGACGAACATACAGCCGAAGAACTGGCTGGAGAAGATGTCTGGACTCAGCAGTATTCCAATACTAGCCATCCAGCCGATCTGAAAGAAACCATCAGTCTGGATGCTCCAGTTAAGGCACGCTATGTCCGCCTGAAAATCAACACCTTTACCCCGGAAGATCCGGATGGAGGCGTGACCTGGAATACCATTTCCATTTATGAAATGGAAGTATACGGCGGTATTCCACAGGCGCAGAAATGCAATTCCGTTGCCGATATCAAGGATGCTCTCGAACTGAACCCAGTTACCGCAGAATCCACGAAAGTTACAGCTAAGCTTCCAGAATTTGATGCCGATCTGTTCGCCGTAGAATACAACGGTACCGACCTCGAACAGGTTGTTGATGCCAATCAGAATATTCTGAAACCATTGGTGGATAAGCAGGTCAAAGTTTCCTATAAGATTACGGACAAAACGACCAGCGCTTACGACTTCAAGGAAATTACAGTCACGATTCCTGGTGAACATCAGGTTGATGAAAACGATAATGCAGTTCCGGAAATCCTGCCTCCAATCCAGGAATGGAAGGGTGAAGAAAGCGGAAGCTTTGCGATTACTGAGAATACGAAAGTTCAGTACGCAGATGATAAATTTGCATATGCAGCCAAGGCGCTTGCCGATGACTATAAGGAAATGACCGGCAAAACGCTGGCTGTAGAAAAAGTAGCTGCTATTCCATCAGCAGCTGTGAACGATACCATTACGTTCGGTGCGGGTACTCCGGAACTTGGTGAAGAAGACTACCGCATGACGATCGGTCCAAAATCCATTCAGATTGGAGCCAACCATTCTACCGCAGCGTATTGGGCAACCCGTACCATTCTGCAGGGACTCAACAACAGCGAAGACAATACTCTGGCTGCCGGTGAAATGCGTGACTATCCAACGATGAAGGTGCGCGGTCTGATTCAGGACGTTGGACGTAAGACCTTTACGCTCGACTATCTGAAACAGCTGGCCAAAGTGCTGTCCTGGTATAAACTGAACGACTTCCAGGTTCATCTGAACGATAACTATATCCAGCTCGAACAGTATAAGAACGTCAACGGCGAAGACCGTCGTCTGATCGATCCGTATTCGGCGTTCCGTCTGGAATCGGATATCAAAAAAGGCGGAAATGACGGTAAGAACCAGGCGGATCTGACCGCAAAAGACGTCTTCTATACGAAAGAAGAATTCGCGGACTACATCGAAGAATGCAAGAAGATGGGTATCACCATTGTTCCTGAATTCGACATGCCGGCTCACGCGCTGGCCATGACGAAAGTCCGTCCGGATCTTAAAACGCCGGATTCGGATATGCCGCATGTAACCACGAACGGCAACCGTTCCCCGGCTGACCATCTCGACCTGAACCATCAGTACGACGATGTCATGCAGTTTGTTAAATCCATCTGGGACGAATACACAACTGGCGATGACAAAGTCTTCGATACGCCGGTCATTCACATTGGTGCCGACGAATACGAAGCCGGTTCTGCTGCCTACCGTAAGTATGTAAACGACATGTTCAAGTACGCCGAAGACAAAGGCTATACCCCGCGTGTGTGGGGTTCTCTGACTCAGCTGAGCCAGGGGGATACGGTACATGGCGCGACCTATAACGAAGATGGAACCGTTAAATCCCGTCGCCAGATCAACCTCTGGAACTTTGGATGGTCCAATCCAAAAGCTATGTACGATCTGGGCTTCGACTTGATCAACTGCTCTGACGGAACCTTCTATATCGTTCCAAACGCAGGCTACTACTACGATTACCTCGGCGATTCGCATCTGTTTAACACGGATATCACTCGCATGGGCAGCACCAAAGTGCCTGTCGGTGACGAGCAGATGGTCGGCGGTGCCTTCGCCATCTGGAACGACATGATCGACAACGCCGAAAACGGCATGTCCGAATATGATATTTACAAACGTACGATTCGTGCAGCCGGCATGATGGGAACCAACCTCTGGGGCAAGGGATCCATCACCCAGACAGAGGCTTCTGCGATTATCGATCAGTATCCGGAAGTTCCGGGAACCAACTTCAACTACAATGTGAACAAATCCGAAAACGGAGCGATCACTTCTGTAGATATGGAATCCACAACGGATACCACCGGACCAACCAACAGCCTGACTGCTGGAAATGACGTTCTCAAAGAAGCGGCAGGCCGCAAGGTTCTTGACCTTTCTTCTGGAAAAACAGCCACATTTGATACGCTGAAAACAGCTGGTCTTTCCAACACGCTGCGCGTGAAAGTAAAACGTACGAGCGCGTCCAAAGATGAGCAGATTCTGTTTGAATCGCCATACGGAACGATCAAAGCGGTTCAGAAAGAAACCGGAAAAGTCGGCTTCTCGCGTGAAAACCACGATTACTCCTTCGACTACGAACTGCCGGTCGGCGTATGGACCGAACTTGAATTCCGCAACGAATTCGAAAAGTTCTCTCTGTATGTAGACGGAGAATTCGTAGAAACCGTTGGACGTGACGGGCGCGGATCGCTGAAAGCGACCATGATGTTCCCGCTCCATACCGTCGGCAGTGCAGAGCATCCATTCCAGGGCTATGTCGACGATATCCGTGTCGGAACTACCCCGGAAACTGAATTTGTCAATACGATCGCTCTCGATCGCAAGATCGATCTGCTCGGACAGGTTGCTCTTGCTGGCAATACAGACCTGATCAAGGAAGCGCTCGGCGTATCCGGCAAATATGCACCGACGGCTGCAGAAGTTGCAGATGTGACGAAGAAAGTTGAAGATGCAATTTCCAAAGCGGAATACGAACGTGCAGACTACAGCCGCATTGACGCTCTGCTCGCTCTTGAACCAGAAGATCCAAGCGTATACAAAGCCTCTTCCATGGATGCCTTCAACCGCGCGAAAGACAATATCGTTCGCGATCTGCCGAAAGCTTCGCAGGCTGACGTCGATATGATGGCCTCCAACCTGGCTTCGATCCTTCTCGGAATGGAACTGCAGGATCTCAGCAAGTTTGAACTCGTTTCGCAGGATATCATGAAAGCTACGGCTTCCAGCAACCAGAGCGGGGAAGAACCAGCCAAGGCGATCGACGGCGATACGTCCACGATGTTCCATACCGACTGGGAGAATACCACCATGCCGCACTGGCTCGACATTGAATTTGCGACTCCGCAGACGGTCGATCAGATTCTGTATACGCCAAGAACCGGCGGCGGAAACGGTCACCCGCTGACTTACGACATCCAGACCAGCGATGACGGCAAGACATACACGACCGTTTACTCTGGTGAAATGACGAACTCTGGAACTGTAAAGACGATTAATCTCCCTGAAGCCGTAACTGCGAAGCACATTCGCATGGTGGCTAAGACGGCCCGCAACAATAACTTCTCCTGCGCGGAAATCAACTTCCACAAAGTCGTTACCGGAGCAGATACAGAAGGTCTGAACGAAATCATCGCTCAGGCGGATGCTCTCACGGCAGCCAGCTATCCAGAATCTTCCTGGAACGCCATGCAGACTGTACTGGCCAAAGCCAAAGCTCTGCCCGATACCGCAACACCGAAAGAAGTGGAAGCGATGAAGGGCGAACTGAGTCAGGCCATCTGCGCACTGGCTGGCTCGACCGTTGTCTACGACTACACCCTGCTGCAGACCGTGATCGATGACATCACTCCAGCAAAACTTGCTGACGTCAAAGGCGCTGCTGCACTGAATACGAAACTTGCTGCTGCGAAAGCGCTCGTAAACAACGCAGAATCTCAGGAAGCCATCGATACGATGACTGAAGAACTGCACGCCGCATGGCTTGTTGCTCGCTACAGCGTATCGACAGATAAACTGGCGGATCTCAAATAAGACTCTCAAAAATCCAGAAAGCCAAAGTTCTCTAAAAGGATGACAGGTTTCTTTGGATCTCGTTAAACCGACCAAAGGGCTTCTGCTCTCGTTTTCAAACGGGAAGGCAGAAGCCCTTTTCTTCTGGTGCGATCTTCTTCTGCAGATTGTGGCGATGTTTAACCGTGTCGGGCAAACTGTACCGGTATACGCAGAGAAGGGGACGGCGCCGAACGGGCGGATTCAGCCGACTTCCGATCTGGAGAATTGGAAAGCGCCCGGGAAAAAAAGGAGAAAAGAAAAAGAATCGAGTACAGGAAATCGCCAGAAAGGGATGAATTTTCAAATTTTTCTTCAGGAATATTTGCAGAAACTTTTCTGTCGTAAAAATGACGGAGAGAGAAATCAAAGATCCAGTCGATCCAGCTGGGAATTTGCGGGAAAGCGTTTGAAGTTTCTGCCTTCGAAGCACGCTCTACATCCGGTTTCTGTTGTGTAAGCACTCAGAAGCAGGTAAATTGAAAGTAATTGTTTAAGAGAAAGGATTTGTAATATGGCAATTCGAGAACGCCTGGTTGACAGCGAGTACAGCCGGCTGGCAGAAGAGGTCGACGATCTGACGGCGGCCTATGTCGAAAGCATGAGAAAAGACGGTGTGGATGAAATGTTCATCAACATGTTTATTGAAAACGCCAAACGGGAAAAGGCAGAACGCCTCGCGCAGAATCCCAGCGAGGACCGTTCTTCAGAAAAGGAATATCTCACCCAGTTTGAGGGGAAGACCGGAGGGAATAACTAGCTATGCAGGGATGGATTTATCTTCTTTATTTTGCGGTTTTTATCGCGCTGGTTGTTCTGATCCCGCCTCTGGTAAAGCGTTACTATTACCAGAAGCTGATGAACGATATCGATACCCAGAACTACGCGAAATTCCAGACGCATCTGGATTCGCTGCTGGCTAAGGTTTCCTTTTCCGCCTTTGAACGCGAAGCCATCCGTCTGACGATGATTGAAGCCCGACAGGATAAGGCGAAAATTGACGATCAGATTCAGTTCATGGAAAACATGCGTCTGAACCGTCGTCAGAAAGCCCAGTTAGGCGAACAGGGCTTCTATATTTATCTGGCGCAGGGAAAAATCAAAAAAGCTGCCCGCATGATGGACCTGGTGAAAACGTACGGTACGCCCCAGCAGCTCCACCCGCTGGAAATTCAGTATTCGATTCTTCTCAAGAAAGAAGCGAAATATATTGATGAACTGAAGGAGAGACTGAAAAAGCTCGAAGATTCTTCCGGAAACATTCCGGAAAACCTGAAAGTGAACGCAGGTACGTTCCAGTATCTGATCGCTCTGCAGTACTCCTATAACAAGGACAAGCCCAATACGGAGAAGTGGGCAAAACTGGCCCTGGAGAATTTAAAAGGAACACCAAACGAAGAAGAAATTCTGAAACTCCTTGGCCGCTCCGCTGCCTGAAAAACAGGCGGTTGAAAATCTGATAGAATATCGAAGGAAGTGAAAGCTTCCTTTTTTCAATGGAAAAAACGCAAAGTGCAGAACAGGACTGGCTGTTCAGCAATTCAATCCGTTTGCGTCTTTTTTGATTGAAACCGGCTCCTCATGGGGCAAAATGCTGAAAACAGACGAAAGGAAAAGCTGCACAGACGCGCCCTGTTTCCCAAATGAACCGGAGATCTGAATCGGATATCTGTTCGAACTCGGGAAGGCGTCTGTCCTTTATGGAAAGCAGCAGGAATAAGGATGAAGCTCTATAACACCTATTCGCAGAAAATCGAAGAATTCAAGCCGATGGAAGACGGCAAGGTTTCGATGTATGTCTGCGGTCCGACGGTCTATAACGATCCGCATATCGGAAATGCCAGACCTGTCGTCGTTTTTGATACGCTTTACAAAATCTTCAAGGCACTTGGCTATGACGTCACCATGGCAAGCAACTACACCGATGTCGATGACAAGATCATTGCCAAGGCGATTGAAGAAAACACTACGGAAAAAGTGATTACCGATCGCTATATTGAGGAATTTGAACACGTTCGCCATGATCTTGGCGCCCAGACGCCGGATTATACTCCGCGCGTAACCGAGACGATGGATAAAATTATCGCCTTTATCGAAATGCTCGTCGAAAACGGGGCAGCATACGCGGTGGACGGCGATGTCTACTTCCGTGTCGGCTCCGATACGCACTATGGAGAAATTTCCCATCAGCGCCTAGAAGATCTGATGGTCGGCGCCCGCATTGACGAAAATACAAAAAAAGAAAACCCGCTCGACTTTACGCTCTGGAAAAAGACCGATAAAGGCATTCAGTGGGATTCTCCCTGGGGAAAAGGCCGTCCCGGCTGGCATACCGAATGCGTTGTAATGATCAACGATGTCTTTGGCCGTCCGCTGATCGACATTCACGGCGGCGGAAACGACCTGAAGTTCCCGCATCACGAAAACGAAGTGGCGCAGGCCCGCATGAGCTGGGATACGTCTCTGGCCAATACGTGGGTTCATAACGGCATGATCAACATCGCCGATGAAAACCATGAGATCAACAAGATGTCCAAGTCTTTAGGCAACGTCCTGCTGGCCAAGGATCTGATCGATCAGTATTCCGGTCCGGTCTGCCGTCTGATGCTCATCAGCACGCATTACCGCGCACCGCTGACGATTTCGAAGGAAGCACTGGAGTCTTCCGCCAGAGAAATCGCAAAAATCCGGAAACCTGCAGCGCAGGCTCTTTTTCAGCTCGATCTGGCAGACGCTTTTGATCCGAATGCTGAAAAAGATGAAGCCAGCTGGAACGCCTTCATGGACGCCATGGCCGATGATCTGAACACCCCGAACGCTATTTCCGCGCTTCAGGCAGCCATCAAGGAACTCAACGGTGCGCTGCGCAAGCGGGAACTGGATTACAAGCGTCTGAATGCGCTTTACGCCTCCATTGCCGGTATGCTTTATGTACTGGGACTCGATCTGGATCTGCATCACGCAACGGATGAACAGAAGGATCTGTATCGCGCCTGGAAAGCAGCTGTAAAGGAAAAAGACTTCGCCGCCGCTGATGCGTGCCGGGCGAAGCTGATGGAACAGGGACTGGTTTAATGGAAATCGTATCCGAAAATCCCGTAACTCTGGCCTGGATGGGCGATGCCATCTATTCGCTGGAAGTACGAAAAACGCTTTTGAACAAGGGACTGCGCAAAGCCGATGTTCTGCAGAAACAGTCGGCCAAATACAATTCGGCCACGGGGCAGGCCACGGTTCTCGATCGGCTTCTGGAAGAAGATCTGCTTAACGAAGACGAACGGGAAATCGTCCGCCGCGGACGCAACGCGCACGTCAAATCGCCATCGAAAAGTGCGGATCTGAAAACGTATCTCAAGGCCACCGGTCTGGAGGCGCTCTTTGGCTATCTGTATCTTTACCATCATGAAGAGCGCATGAACGAACTGCTTTCGATCTGTATGAAACTTGGTGAATCTCTATGATCGTCTATGGAAAAAATGTCTTTGAAACGCTGAAAAACGAGCCGGAGACTATCGCGGAAATTTATTTGATGAACGGCCAGAACGATGCCAGAACGCGCCGCATTCTCGACACGCTTCCCAGATCCGTTCGTCTGCGCACGGTTTCGAAAAAGGAACTGGACCGCATGACGGATCATGGCGTCCATCAGGGGATTGCCGCTAAAGTCAGGGACCTGCCGCTGCTCACGCTCGATGAGCTCATCGACCGGGCCCGTCCAAACCCGGAAAGCGACAGCGCGCTCGATCGTCTGCCGCTGCTTGTGGCTTTAGACGAAGTGCAGGATCCGCACAATGTCGGTGCTATTCTGCGTTCTGCGGATGCGGCTGGTGCCAAAGGCGTTATCCTGTGCAAGCATGGCGGCGCCGGGCTCACCCCGGCCGCTGTAAAGACGTCTGCGGGCGCAGCGTATTCGATGCCGGTAGCCGGTGTCTCGAGCCTTTCCAACGCGCTGATCAAGCTCAAGGAAAACGGCTTCTGGGTAGCGGGCAGCGACTTTGACAAGACCAGTCTCGACTATCGCAAAGGTCTGTATGATCGTCCGCTCGTTCTCGTCATTGGAAACGAAGGTAAGGGCATGTCCAAAAGCGTCAAGGGACAGTGCGATTTCAAACTGCACATTCCCATGCATGGAGCCGTGCAGTCGCTGAACGCGTCGGTGGCTGCAGGAATCCTGATGTACGAGATTCAAAGCAAAAAATAAAATTCCCAACGCAGCAGTCGGTATGAAGAGGGAAAAATGATGAATGCCTTATACCGTCCTGCCAAAAACAGCACGCGCGACTGGAATCTGTACGAGCTTCTCTATCTCATTCACATGAACGATGAGGAAGCGTACGCGCTGCTGTTTGCGAGCCTTCGCGGCTATACCGATTTTGTCTACAACAATATGCTTCGGTCCCTTCTTCTTTACGAAGACTGGATCGCGGCTGCCTACGATGTGTTTGACCGGCTGATCTATCGCTATCGGGACAATGAGAAGTGTTCGATCGGAACGGTCTACTACGCCTGTCTTCGCAACAAGGCGACCGACCTGATTCGCAGTGCCAATCAGTTTTCTTCCCTGCAAAGGCGCAATACACTTTCCCTGGAAGCCTGCTTTGAGCGCCGTGAATTTGGCGGACCGAATATTCAGAACTGCTTTCAGAGCGACATGGTACTCGAAGAAAATCATTTAGCGGCTTCCGCCTGCGATGAGGTGCTCGCTGAACTCTCCAAAGAGCTCGATGCGCTCGACATGCAGATCCTGACTATGCTCAGAACGGGCTATACCCAGAAGCAGACATCCGCCATTCTGTCCATTACGCTCTCCCGCGTCGGAACGGCGCTGCGAAGAGCGCGCTCTGCCTGGAAACGGCATGAAGTGTTTTCAAAGGAACCGATGTTTTAAGAGCTGAGCGATTTCTTTTCGGCATTTGGATTTGGATTTCAGGTTCCGACGATAAAGGACCGGCATGGAGGCCGGAGGCCGGGGCTTTGTTGACAGAAAATGGGTTGAATGCTATATTTTTAACTTGCAAAGGAGGCCATACTATGGCTGATAAGATTACTTTGGTTTGTACCGAATGCTTTTCCCGGAACTATACGACCGAGAAAAATAAAAAGACGCAGACAGGCCGTCTTGAAGTTCGAAAGTACTGTCCGAAATGCAACAAGCACACTTTGCATAAAGAGTCAAAATAAGACTGACTAGTAAAGGAATTTGATAATGGCTGAAAACGAAATCAAGGACCCGACCTATTCGCCCAAAGCGATCTGGGCGGAACTGAAAAAGGTACAGTGGCCTTCGTTCAAAGAGCTGATGAAATCCAGCGGACTCGTAATTCTGTTTACCGCACTCTTTGGCCTCTATTTCTTCATCTGTGAAATTGCGGCCTCCGGTCTCGTCAGCTGGATTGTTTCGCTTTAAACTGGATTACATGGCTTAACCAAAAAAGGCAGACTCGCGCTGCCTTTTTGATTATCCGTCCATTTTGGCGGCACTTCGCTGGATTTACGGTCCTTAAAATCAGGGGCACCATTCGATCAGTGATATAAATTATACAGATCTTTTCAAAAGGAGAGGAACCAATATGACAAGTAAAGTTAACGACAACGATGTCGCCTGGTACGTCGTCAATACGTATGCCGGTCAGGAAAATCGTGTTAAGGAAAACCTTTTAAAACGAATCAGCACCATGGGTCTGGAAGATTCCCTGTTTGATGTCGTTGTAGCGGAAGAAACCGAAGTGGAATACAAAAACGGCAAGGAAATTACAAAGACGCACAATCTCTTCTCCGGCTATATTCTCGTGCGCATGCGCATGACCGACGAAGCCTGGTACGTTGTCCGCAACACCCCGGGCGTAACCGGATTCATCGGATCGAGCGGAAAGGGAGCAAAACCGTTCCCTGTAGCCCAGGAAGAAGTGGACGCCGTACTCAGAAGACTTCATCGTCCGGTTGAAAACGTCACTCTCGATGTGGTTCCCGGCGATAAGGCCGAAGTCATCAACGGCCCGATCAAAGGCACCGTTGTTACGGTTGAATCCATCGATACCGCAAACCGTAAAATCCATGCCAGCTACCAGATGTTCGGCAATGAGCAGAACTCCGATTTCGAATACGGCGATCTGCAGAAAATTGAACCAAGCGCTGACTGATCGCATACCCTGAAATCTCAAGGCAAAAGCATTCGCTGCCCAGGGATCAGGACGGCTAAAGCATGCGCAGCAAGCTCTGCATAATTCAAGGCAGGTTTTCCCAGGAAGGAAAGCCTGCCTTTTCTTCGGCTGATCGCTGCGTCGATCGGCTGTCTGAATTTTCGACGAAAAAACGCCAGGCAAAATGGGCCTGACGTTTTAGCTATTTGTTCATATCGAGTTCAATCGCATCCGGCGCGGTTCGTGTGGACTGGCGGCTGATCATGTAGCAGGGAAGTTCCACTTTCATAGGCTGGATGTTTTCGTTTCGCTTCCAGGCGTCATGCAGCATGCGCATGCCCGTTGAACCGATCTCGTAGGTCGGAACGAAAATGGTGGTCATTGGGGGATAGGTGTAGTTGGTTTCATCGATGTTGTCGAAGCCGATAATCGAAAGATCATCCGGAATACGCAGGCCGGCTTCGTAGCAGGCGCGCATCGCGCCGATCGCGATCGGGTCGCTGGCCGCAAAAATGGCGGTCGGCACCGTTTTGGCATCGATCAGCGATTTCATCATTTCGTATCCGGATTCCCGGGTGAATTCCTTCATTACGACGTACGGTTCAAATTCGAGGCCGGCTTTGGTCGCAAACCGGCGGAAATATTTCAGACGGTCATCGCGGTATACTTCGCCGCTGACGCTTTCAATCCCGCCTAAAAAGCCGACTTTCTTGTGGCCTTCGGCAATGAAGTGGTCCATGACGATCCGCATCGCACCCTTGAAGTCGGGAACGATGAACGCGTTGGTAATGGTATCGAGTTTCATATCGAGAAAAATGATGTTGGGACAGATCGCGATCATTTTCTGGCGATCTTCCGGAGAGAACTTACCGATGCACACCAGACCGTCCACTTTTTCCATGCGGCGCGGAATCGACATTTCCGAAGCAAAAGAGCGGATGATGGTAATCATGTGGTTGGAGCAATAATTTTCAACACCCTGGCGGATGTTCAGGTAATACGGGTCGCTCGCCTCATTTTCCGCGGATACCCACTGAACAATGCCGACCGTCATGGTCGAAACGTCAGCTTTTTTCTTCTTTTTCACGTACCCGAGCGTTTCAGCGGCTTCGAGAACGCGGTCTCGAGTCGACTGCGGCACGCTCAGGGTCAGATCATTATTGAGAATACGCGAAACACTGGCACTCGATACGCCAGCGAGGTTGGCAACGTCTTTTAATGTGGCCATAAAATCACCTCTTATATTTAGTCCATTCTGATAGTAAACGGTATCGCTTATGACGAAAAGAGGAAAAATGATACTCCTCTATTAATTTTTAGTAAAAACAAAGTTTTAGTTCAAGACTTTTAGTAAACATTGAAAGAACCAGTGCGTTTTTGTTAGAATGGGTGTATTGATAGCGGTTAACAAAGGAGAAAAAGAATGCTTGCTAGTCAGTTAAGAGAAGAAATTGTAAACGGGGCGCAGGATGCGCGTCTCACTGAGATCTACGGCAGCCTCGCAGAGTCGCAGAAACCTCGGTACGCCAAAGCCATCGACAAGTTCATGGAACTGTATGGAGACAAGGATGTACAGGCCATCTCCGTTCCTGGACGCAGTGAGGTTATCGGAAACCACACCGATCATCAGCAGGGTGAGGTCCTCGCCACTTCGATCAACCTCGATATCATCGCCATCGTCAGCCCAAGAGAAGACGGTGTCGTAAAAGTACTTTCCGACGATTATGATATTCCTCCAATCGATCTGTCGGACCTCAACGTGCACGAAGATGAAAAAGAAAGCAGTCAGGCCCTCATCCGTGGCGTCGCCGCAAAGATTAAGGAAGACGGCGGCAACATCGGCGGCTTCGACGGCTATATGACCAGCGACGTGCTGCAGGGAAGCGGTCTGTCTTCCTCTGCTGCGTTCGAAGTCATGATCGGAAACATCTTCTCCGATCTCTACAATAATCAGAGTCTGGATCCCGTTGAACTCGCCAAAATCGGCCAGTACGCCGAAAACGTATTCTTCGGCAAACCATGCGGTCTGATGGACCAGTCCGCATGCTCCGTCGGCGGTCTGATTCACATCGACTTCGCCGATAAGCACAACCCGATCGTCGAAAAAGTCGACATCGATTTCTCCGACTTCAACACCTCCCTGTGCATTACCGACGTTCACGCATCCCATGCCGACCTGACGCAGGATTATGCGGACATTCCGTTCGAACTCAAGGAAGTGGACGAGTTCTTCGGAAAGCCGGTTCTGCGCGAAGTGGATGAAGCGGAATTTTATTCCCGTCTTCCGGAACTGCGTGAAGCCGTGAAAAACGACCGTGCACTGCTGCGTGCCATTCACGTATTTGAGGAAAACAAACGCGTACAGAAAGCCGTTAAGGCTCTCTCCGAAGGCGATCTCGCCGGCTTTGAAAAGCAGATCCTCGCTTCCGGAACGTCTTCCTTCAAATATCTCCAGAATATCTATTCTCCATCCGACTACAAAAACCAGGCGGTTTCTCTGGCTCTGGCTTTAAGCGAACTGGTACTTGACGGAAAAGGCGCTCACCGCGTCCACGGCGGCGGATTTGCAGGCACAATTCAGGCCTTCGTTCCAAACGAACTCGTTGATCAGTACGTGAAGACTATGGACAGCACCTTTGGAGAAGGCGCATGCCACGTTCTTCAGATCCGTCCTTACGGCGGCATCCGCGTATTCTAATCCAAGTCCGCTAAACGCATGCCTGAGCTTTTAAACGGCAAAGCAAGGCAGTCCAACTGAAAATTATGAACAAGCAAAGCAGCCTGCACGCAATCAAATTGCAGGCTGCTTTTTCTCTGTCTGCCAGAAGAAGACGGCTTGAAAAGGAAAGCGGTTTGAAAGCTTTGACGTCCCCTTCAAACTGGAACGATCTGGATTTCAGTGGATGAGAGTGCGCCAAACCGATACAATAGCTCCGGAATATCTTTCTGGTATATCATTCCCCAAAATCGTCTGGGATTACGAAAACCAGAAAGTCTGTTTTTAAAAGGCTGCTTGAGCGGACACCCAGTCGATCCGATCGGCCTGCCGGCAGCTGAACCGAAGCCGGCAGGGAAAACGAAAGAGAAAAAAGAGGAAGAGACATGAAGAAGAAAACAATGATTTTTGATCTGGACGGTACGCTGTATCGCGGAACGGCTCCGATCGAAGCGGGAATCCGCGCGATTGAGTTCTGTCAGGCGCATGACATTCCCTATCTTTTTCTGACCAACAATTCCATGCGCACGCCGCAGGAAAACGCGGAACACATGCTGAAAATGGGCTACCCGAACATTCGCGCTGAGGACTTCGTCAATTCGGCGATGGCCGCAGCTGCCTGGGCGTCAAAATACTGTGCGAAGACCGGAACGCCGCGAACGGCCTGGATGATTGGACAGGCCGGCATGAAAGAAGCGCTCGAACTGGAAGGCTTTGCGATTACGGAAGACCATCCGGCTTTTGTATTCATCGGTCTGGATAAATCCGCAGACTATGCGAAATATTCCAGAGCACTGGGATTTCTGCTCAACGGCGCAAAGCTGATCGGAACAAATATGGACCGCATTCTGGCCAAGCCTGGTGGTTTTGAAGTCGGCAACGGCTCGGTCGTTACGCTGTTTGAATACGCCACGGGACAGAAAAGCCCCGATATCGCCAAGCCAAGTGCTCCGATTCTCGAAACGGCTTTGAATAAGCTCCATATTTCGAAAGAAGAAGCCGTAATTATTGGAGATAATCTGGAAACCGATATCGCGCTCGGTTATAATAATCAAGTTCAGACTCTTTTCGTCCAGAGCGGCGTGCATAAGGAGTCGGATATCGAACGGCTCGGGATTATTCCCGATGAAACCGTGGCAAGCCTGGATGAGGCAGACTTTCTGCGTCTGTCCGCCATGGCTTAGAAAATAGTTTGTTATAATGATCACGGGAAAAAGAAAGAAAGAGTGATTTGTATGGAAAACTTCTTAAATATTTTGTTAATGGTCGACTCAGGTATCATGATTATTCTCGTCCTGCTGCAGAGCGGTAAATCCGACGGACTTTCCGCAGCATTCACGGGAAGCGGAGATCTTAACCTTTTTGCGGTTCAGAAAGAACGCGGCTTCGAAAAGGTTCTCTCGTATGCCACGCTCATCTGCGGCATCATTTTCTTCGCCCTTGTAATCGCTTTACAGATTGTCTAAGGCCATCCGGCCTTTTTTATTTTGCAGGCAAGTTTTTGTATTTTACAGACAGGATATTGTATGAAGAGGGTATTAAAGACTTCTGGACTGTCTCGAAAGGGAGGGATTTGAATGAAGGAAGAAATTGTTGAACTGCTTCAGAAAAAGAAAAAACTGACTCCATACGGACTGGGCAAAGCCATGCACATCCGCACGGAACGTGAAAAAAAAGAACTTCAGATCGCGCTCAATGAGCTCGAAGATGAGCGCATCATTTATAACGACCACGAAAAGTACGTCTTCATTGACGGCCAGGAATGGGTGATCGGCAAGATTAAGGACGTTTCTGCAACGGAATATGCGGTTCTCTGCAAGGAGAACAAGCTGTATGTCCCCAAGAAAAACTGCCGCATGATGATGGACAAGGACGAAGTGCTCGTTCACAACTATGGACTGATGCCGGAAGTTGTCCACATTTATGAACGCGGCATTACGTGCATTCCTGGAACCTTCGTCCGTACCCGCAACGGCCTGAAATTCCGCAGCGATGTGGATCTTCACACCTCTTTTATCGTGACCAACCAGAAGGCTTACAAACTTTCGGCCGGCACCAAGGCGGTCGTTAAAGTCGTAGACTATTCCGCGCCGCTTCGCGTAAAAATCATTGCGGTGCTCGGTCAGGAAGACGAACCGGGCGTGGACATCAGCGCCATTCTTGCGGAAAACGAAGTCCGTCAGAACTTCGGCAAGAAAGTCCGCGCGGAATCCGATGAAATTCCAGAACGCGTCCACAAAAAGGAAATGAAGGATCGCCACGATCTGCGCGATCTGATGACCGTCACCATTGACGGCGACTCCACCAAGGACTTTGACGACGCAATTTCTGTTGAAGCGCTGGCCAATGGCGGCTGGAAACTGTATGTCCATATCGCAGACGTCAGCCATTACGTCAAGGAAGACAGCGACATCGATAACGAAGCCTACAAGCGCGGCACTTCGATTTATGTCGCCGACCGCGTTGTGCCGATGCTGCCGTTCGCGCTGTCTAACGGCATCTGCTCGCTGAACCCGGGCGTGGATCGTCTGACACTGACGTGCGCCATGGAATTCAACCCGAACGGCGTCATGACCGACTACGAAATTTACGAGAGCGTCATTCATTCGGATGCACGCTGCACATATTCCAAAGTAAACGCCTATTTGGAAAATCCGCAGTCCGTTCCGGAATATGCACCGGTCGGCAATCTGCTCACCGCCTTCTCCGATCTGGCGAAAAAGATGCGAGAACAGACCGAAAAGCGCGGGGCCATATCGATTTTGAAACGAAGGAACCCAAATTCGTACTCGACGAAAGAGGCGTTCCTGTCGATATCCTCATCCGCGATCGCGGCTGGAGTGAAATGATGATTGAAGAGGCCATGATTGCGGCAAACGTTGCGGTCGCTCATGAGCTTCACTCCAAATCTCTGCCGGGCATGTTCCGAATCCATGAAGATCCGGATCCCGAAAAACTGCAGACGCTGGTCAACATGGCCAGTATTTTGCACGTGCCCTGCGACCTGGATGTCGAAAACTGCCAGCCAAAAGATGTCGCCCGCTTCCTGGCTTCGATCGAAGGCGAAGAAGAGAAGGAAATTCTTTCCACGATCACCGTTCGCTCCATGCAGAAAGCCCGCTACAGCGAAAAGAACGTCGGCCACTATGGTCTGGCGCTCGATGAATACTGCCACTTCACATCGCCAATCCGCCGTTATCCGGACCTGCTGATTCACCGCATGCTCCGCCGTCATGTCATTCATAAGAAAAACGACGAGAAGAGCCTGCTCAAGGATGAAAAGCGCATGGAAAAATCGTCCATGCATCTGTCCGAAAAGGAAAAGGATGCCGTTACGATCGAACGGGCGGTCAACGATCTCGAATTTGCGAAATACATGGAAAATAAAGTCGGCGAAGTATATGATGGCCTGATCGTCGGCGTCACCAGCTTCGGCTTCTTTGTCGAACTCGACAACACCGTCGAAGGCATGGTTCCGCTGCGCAACATGATCGATGACTTTTACAACTACGATGCCGATACGATGATGCTTACCGGCGAAAATACCGGAAAGACCTTTACCCTCGGTATGCCGGTACGTATTAAAGTCCGCGATGTACAGACGGCCAAGCGCCAGATTACGTTCGACTATCTCGAAACGCTTCCAAGCCGTTCTGCGATGCGTCCAAGTACGCCTGTGATCGAAACCGCTGAACCGAAACCGGAAGAACAGCCGGAAGAAGAAATTCTGCAGGCGGAAATCGTGTCGGAAGAACGCGATGTAAACGTGACGATTACAGAAACGGAAGTTCAGGCGGAAACTCCGGCAAAAGAACCGCCTGCCAAGGCGGATTCTGAAAAAGCCGAAGATCTGCCTGCCGTCGAAGCGCAGGATGACGATCTGCCGGCGGTAGAATCCGAAGGCAGCGATCTGCCAGCCGTTGAACCGGCAGCCGATTGTGAACGGCCCGCGACCGAGCCTCAGGAAAGCACAGAACTGCCGATTGCAGAACCTGTAAAATAAGCGGATCTTCTGTGCACAACAGAAATGAAAAATGCAGCGCTTCCGAAGCGATCTTCGGATGGCGCTGCATTTTGCGTCTTAGTGGAAAAACTGACAAGGACCGAGAAAGACAGACAAGTACAGACAAGGAATAGAAAGGGACAGGCAAAGGAAGAGGAAGCTCATGGCGTTTTCCGATTGTCGGTTTCGGTGAAGTTTCTTTCCCAAATCGTCACGAAATCTGCGTGCTCTGCGCAATATGTTATCTTATGTGATTTTTACCATTTTCCCTGTCGATTTTTGCAAATGGACCATCGTACTGCGATAATAAAAAACCACAGGAAATTTTTTGCCGGCGATCTGAAGCGGCGAAGCAATCGCTTTCTACGGTGGATTCGCTTTGTCTCGTAACAAAAAGCGCTGAAAAATTCCCAGGTTTCTGTGTAAAGCAGAAAAGGGTATCCGTGCCTGCCGATAAAAAATTCTGTTACCCTGTACTCAGGAAAAACGAAACGATGCAGAGCTTCTGCACGATCGCTTTTTCTCTGTACTTGCCTTGCAAAGTCCGAATACCAATTACAAAAAACGGAAGTCGAAAGGAGGAAGGATTGAAATGAAGAAAATGAAAACCGGACTGGCGGCGCTCGCGCTGGCCATGTCGATGTACATTCCTGCCATTTCAGCCGTGCAGGCCCAGGAAAGCCCGGATCTGCAGGCATCCCATTCACAGACCATCGAAGGACAGAACGGTCTCGAAACCGCCGTTCATGTTACGGATGAGCCGGAAGATTACTCCGTAAAACCGCAGGCTTCGATTGACGAAATTGATAATATTCCCGAGAGCGCCGTTAAGGTTCCTCGAAAAGTAATCGGTGAAGACGATCGCTATCTGATTGCCCGTACCGATGTGGCGCCGTACAACGCCATCTGCAATCTCACCATCACCTTTTCCAATGGCGGGGTATACTCCGGCACTGGATTTCTGATTGCGCCGGATACGATTCTGACCGCCGGCCACTGCGTCTTTGACCATGACAACAACATGGGCTGGGCGAGATCGATCGTGGCGGTTCCGGGCGGCAAGGATCCATCCAATCCGGACAACCAGTATTCGTCCAAACTGCTCATGGCACCGCCTGACTGGACGAAAACGGGCGCAAGCAATACCGACTACGATCTTGGTCTCATTCGCCTGAGAAAGCCGATTGAAGGGGTGGAACCGCTGAAGCTGGCTACGCTGGATCAGTCCAACCTGGACAAGACGTATGAACTGGCCGGCTATCCGTACAATGAAAACATTTCCCTGGAATCGCAGGGCATGTATGGAGCCAAAGGCCGCCTGCATTCGATGACCGGACGCCGTACCGTTCTGCATACCATTGACTCGTCGAGCGGTCAGTCCGGTGCTCCGCTGCTCAACGAAAACAATCAGGTTGAAGCGATTCATACATTTGCCAAGGCGAGCGAACAGCTCAATGGCGGCGTTGCCATCGACTCCTACATTTACGCGTATGTGGCCTCGTATGCGGCCATCGATGAGCCGGTGTACCGCCTGTACAACCCGAACTCGGGTGAACATCTGTACACGACGGAATACAACGAGCTCGTCAACTGCGTAAACTACGGCTGGAAAGACGAAGGCGTCGCCTGGCATTCCGAAAAGAACGGCGTACCGCTGTATCGTCTCTACAACCCGAACGCGGGCGACCATCACTACACGCTCGATACCGCTGAGCGTGCCGCACTCGTGGAAATGGGCTGGACAGCCGAAGGCATCACCTGCTATACGTCCGCAAGTGAAAACGATCGGCCGGTATACCGTCTGTACAACCCGAACGCGGTTGCCGGATCGCACCATTTCACGTTTAACGCAACAGAACGCGACGGTCTTGTAACGATGGGCTGGGTCGATGAAGGCATTGGCTTCTATTCAAAATAAACTTCATAAAAGACAGGCATGAATTCCCAAATCCTTACTCTGGGCGTTCATGCCTTTTTCGTTTTCTTCACTTCGCCGTTCGTTCTCCGGTTTTTTGGTAAAATGAGAATAAATTTTCATGAGTCAATCAACATCGAACGTTTCCCGTTCTCTGCCTAAATCGGGCAGGGAAGGAAGAACGCTTCGATGAAATCGATATTCGAACATTCTGGAGAAAAAAGTATGGATTCGAACCTTTCCAAAGCCAGCCAGGCCTGGCAGCAGGGCTATCGTCTTTGTCAGACACTCGAACAGATGGACCCTGCTTTTCTTAAACCCCTTGAAAATACGCTGACTGAACAGTATCGCATCGAAGTCCTTTCGCTGCTGCTCTATCTGGCCGAAGCGGCTGGCGGTGTCCAGGCCAAACGGGCTGCTCTGATCAACGAAGTGCTGTCCTTTCACTACACCCCGAGTGAATACAACGCGCTGATGAAGCGGCTTTCGCTGCACAAGTCGGATTTCAGCTCGCTCATTCCTGTCGTACTCAAAGTCGCTGCCCATGGCGATCAGCTAAGCGGCACAGGCAGTACGTATCAAAGACAGATTCTTTCCGTTCTCAGCGAAATTTCCAAAAACGCCTGGGAGTGTGCGGGCAAGGATCCCCTTGAAGAACTTGACCAGCAGATTTACATTTTGTTTCTCGACAACTGGATTCACAAAAACCAGCCGGCACCCGATACCCCCAAGGAACTGATCGATACCCTCGATTCGCTCGGCCGTCTGGAGCGGGAACTCGGTCCGTCGCTCTTTCCGGAACAGACTTCGACCATGGGCGGATCGAGCGATCCCAAAACGCAAAATAAACAGGCCCCCAAAACCAGTGAAACGGCCGAAGCGAAACCGGAACAGCCGGAAAAAACACTGGATGAGCTGATGGAAGAGCTCAATTCGCTGACCGGGCTGAAAGGCGTTAAGGAAGACGTCAACAGCCTGATCAACCTGCTGAAGATTCGCCGGATCCGTCGAGAGCGTTCGATGAAGGAAATGCCCGTATCGATGCATCTGGTGTTCACCGGCAATCCAGGAACGGGCAAAACGACCGTCGCCCGGCTGCTCGCCGGCATTTATCATGCGCTCGGCGCCTTAAGCAAAGGTCAGCTTGTGGAAGTAGACCGTTCGGAACTGGTCGGCGGCTATGTCGGCCAGACCGCAATCAAGACGCAGGAAGTCGTCAACTCCGCTCTGGGCGGCGTGCTCTTTATCGACGAAGCCTATTCCCTGGCCGCCGGCAAGGACAAAGCCGACTTTGGCCGGGAAGCGATCGATACGCTTCTGGTCGAGATGGAAAACCATCGTGACGATCTGGCGGTTATTGTCGCCGGCTATCCCGAACCGATGGAAGAATTCCTGCAGTCCAATCCGGGTCTGAAATCGCGATTTAACAAGTTCATCGATTTCCCGGACTATACCCCGGAAGAACTGTATGAAATTCTCTTAGGCATTTGTAAAAAGAACGGCTACAAACTCTCCGAAAAAGCCCAGGAAACCGCGAAGTCGATGTTCAGGGATCTGTACGAAAACCGGGATGCCGATTTTGCCAACGGCCGTACCGTGCGTAATCTCTTTGAAAAAGCCGTCGTACGCCAGGCCAACCGTCTGGTCAAACTCGACACCTTAAGCAACGAACAGCTCGAAACGATCGAAGCCTCGGATCTGAGCGGAGAAGAACCGGAAGATGCAGAGAGTGAAAAAGCAGAGGACGAAGCCAAAAACGAGTCCGCTGCGGAAAATCCTGATCCATCTGCTTCGAATTCGGAAGAAATACCTGCCGAACCAGCCTCTGTTTCTGTAAATACAGATCCAGAAACATCCGAGGCTTCGGATCTGTCGAGAGCAGAGAAGGGCACGGAAACGGAGAACAATCCAAATCAGAAAACGGAACTTCCGTTGCTTCCCGCATCCGACAGCGAGACACCGGCTGCAAGCCCAAAAGAAGAAACAGGTCCCGATCTTCTGGAAGGGGAACTGGATGCCGTCGACGTTCTGGAACGGTTTAAAAACGGCGAAGAAGGCGCCTTTGCGGATCCGCAGGCGCTGGCCAAGGCACTCATATCCCGTGCCGGACGAAAACGTGATGAAGAAAAAGCCATGAAGGCAGCCGCAAAGAAAGAGGACCAGCATGGCAAGTGAGACAAAACGGATTCTCGAACACTTTGATTGGATCGCTGAACAGCTTGGCGAAGATCTTTCCTGGTACATCGTCTATGAAGCAGCGCTCAAAGCCGGGGATATGCTTCATGTAGAAGGCAGCTACGATCTTCCCGACAATAAAAGACGCCTGTACAACTATGCGACAAGCATTGAACTATGCCGGCTGCTTGAAGAACACGTCCTGATCGGCGAGAAGGTGGACATTACCCACGAGTTTTACATCGAAGCCATGGACTATTTCGCGCTCCATGTGCCGGCTGTCCCCACGTTTGAGCTGAGCGGCTATCTGAACTATCTCGACAGCTGGTCCATGCAGTTTACGGACTGGACGAGTGCTCATCCGCAGCCTTTTGAAAATCTGGAAATTGTCGTCAGCACGTGCTGATCGCTTTATGAATGTGCGGACGAAAGATGAATGCTGCCCGCTCGAAATACTCCAGTCCTAAAAAATGGGCAGGGAACAGGAAAATCCGCTTTTCTGTTTGAACGGTTGTGCCAAAAAGAATCTGGATTTCTTCGTGAAAAGGAAGAATCCAGGTTTTTTTACGTTTTCGTGCTGTTTCTTTGAAGGGATCGGATATCTGCTGGACGCCATTTGGGGCTTAAACGGACAGAAAGTACGGCCTGCACCCTGATCCGGACGAAAAAGCGGCCTGTTCGGTCGACTAAGTGTCCAGTTTGGAAACAATTTGAAAGGCGAAATGGAAACCCTTACAATGAAGTCACTCACAGGAAGGAAGTGGTTTTATGAAAAGCAATGTTGTTGTTTCGGTGCTTGTTAATGGGAATAAAACCGGGCTTTCTTCCGGATTAAGCTGGGACAGTGTGCAGTAGGGTCTTTTGACCTGAAGCCATCTGGCCCGGCTTTTTGATACCAGAATTATAGGAGGATTTACAAAATGGATCAGAAATTCAATAAGGTGTTCTGGGATGCATGCGCAAATGGCGACTTCGCAATGGCAGTCGGCCAGATCCGCACCGGAGCTGATGTAAACTACGCCAACGGAGACGGCAGAACCGCACTGATGCGCGCTGCCAAACGTGACCGCAAGGATATCGTTCAGTTACTGATCGATAACGGTGCAGATGTAAATGCAGCTGACAAATACGGAAAAACCGCTCTGATGGGCGCAGCCAAAAAAGGCAACCGCACAATCTGCAAGGCGCTGATCGAAGCCGGTGCTGACGTGAACGCAAAAGATGACAACGGCAGAACCGCACTCATGCGTGCCGCTCTTCTCGGACAGGATCGCTGCATTCAGGTTCTGCTCGATGCCGGCGCAGAAATCAACGCCCAGGACGAAGTCGGCCGCAGCGCACTCATGGAAGCCTGTATCGCCTTCAAGCGCGACACCATTAACATGCTGCTCGAGCGCAACGCCGATGTGAACCTTTTCGATAATAACGGCTGCACCGCTCTGATGCGTGCGGCATACGGCGGATATCCTTCGCTCGTAGAAAAACTGATCGTTTACGGCGCAGACAAGGATATGGCCGATAAACAGGGCAACAAAGCGATTGATTATGTACGTGAACACTGCAGAGCCCAGCTCGAACCCATGCTGGAAATGTAGACGTCTGAAAGGAAAAAATAATTATGAGAGACTATAAAAGCAGCGAAGTCCGCAACGTCAGTGTCGTCGGCCACTCCGGCGCAGGAAAAACATCCGTTCTGGAAGCGATGCTTTACTACACGGATGCAACGGAACGCTTTGGAAAAACCAGCGAAGGTTCTTCGCTGATCGATTTCGATGCAGAAGAAATCAAGCGAGGCATCTCCATTTACACTTCGATCGTTCCGATCGAATGGGATGAATGCAAAATCAACTTCATCGATACTCCGGGCTACCTTGACTTCACTGGCGAAAAAGAAGCCGGAATGGCCGCAGGCGATAACGTTCTGATCGTGGTCAATGCGAAAGATCCGCTCCAGGCTGGAACCCGTCTCGCCTATAAAGAAGCTGTTGCTTCCCATAAACCGACCATCTTCTTCATCAACCATCTCGATGAAGAAAACACTTCCTTCGACTCTGCTTATGCAGCTCTGCACGAAGCTTTCGGAAAATCCGTTATCCCGTTTGAAGTGCCAATTATTGAAAACGGCGAATACGTAGGTACCGTCAACATTCTGAAAAACAAAGCCTGGTATCATCATGGACCAAAAGCTTCCGACTCCGTCGCTCAGCCTGTTCCGGAAGAAATGGCCGATGAAATCGCCATGTACAAAGACCAGATCGCTGAAGCAGTTGCCATGGGCGACGACGATCTGATGGAAAAATTCTTCTCTGGCGAAGAATTTACCGACACGGAACTGACCAAGGGCGTTCGTATTGGCGTACGCAGCGGTGAAATCATTCCTGTATTCTCCGGCTCCGCCGTCGAAAGCCGCGGCATTGGCCGTCTGATGGATCTGATCATCACGTACTTCCCGTCCTATTCCGAAAAGGGAATCATCACCCTGGAAACGCCGGAAGGCGAACCCGTTGAACTGCTGACGACGGAAGAAGAAACCATGACCGCACAGGTTTTCAAGACGATCATGGACCCGTTCGTAGGCCGTATTTCCTACGTCAAGGTTCTTTCCGGAACGCTCGCTTCCGATTCTCAGGTTGTCAACGGCAACACCGGCAAACCGGAAAAAATCGGTGCGCTGTTCACCATTAAAGGCCGCTATCAGACCGCTGCCGGAAAACTCTTTACCGGCGACATCGGCGCCATCTCCAAACTGCAGAATACGAAAACTAACGATACACTCTGCGCAAAGGGTACCCGTCTGATCAATAAGCCGATCGTCTTCTCCGAAGCTCTGTACGGCCAGGCGGTTACGCCTAAGACAAAGAACGATGAAGACAAGCTCTCCACCGGTCTAAACCGTATTTCCGAAGAAGATCCGACCTTCCGCGTTGAAAACAACCCGGAAACGCGTGAAACCGTCATCTATGGTCTGGGCGACCAGCATCTGGATGTCATCGTCAACAAGCTGAAATCCAAATTCAAAGCGGAAGTTCTGCTGAGCGATCCGAAAGTTACGTATCGCGAAACGATCACCAAGACGGCCGTCGGCGAAGGCCGTCATAAAAAGCAGTCCGGCGGTCATGGCCAGTTCGGTCACGTCTTCGTTGAATTCGCGCCAAACCCGGATGAAGAAGAACTCGTCTTTGACGAAAAAGTATTCGGCGGCGCCGTACCGAAACAGTACTTCCCAGCCGTTGAAACCGGTCTGCGTGAAAACGCCATGGTCGGCCCGCTAGCCGGCTACAAGATGGTCAACCTGAAGACGACGCTGCTCGATGGCAAATACCACGACGTCGATTCTTCCGAAATGGCCTTCAAACTGGCTGCCCGTCTTGCGTATAAAGACGCAATGACCAAGTGCCGTCCGATTCTGCTTGAACCGATCATGAACCTGAGCGTTCGCGTTCCGGATGAATACACCGGCACAATCATCGGCGATCTCAATAAGCGCCGCGGCGCCATCCTGGGCATGGATCCAGAAGGCGATGAACAGGTGATCTCCGCACAGGTTCCGATGATGGAACTGTCCAAGTACGCCATCGATCTGCGCTCCATGACACAGGGCCTTGGAAGCTACACCGTTTCCATGGACCGCTACGATCCGGTTCCGGAAAACATCGCTTCCCGCATTATTGCTGAAGCAGCCAGGGACTAAATCCGCTTCAGGCCTGATCCAAATCTTTCCAAAACTTAACCGAAACAGCATGCCGAGCAGCCGAAAATTCCAGCTGCTCGGTTTTTGGCATACTCTCATTCGGATCTGAGGGAAGTCCTCGCCGGAAGAGGCGGCGGACCCGCGGATTTTTGAACGGTTTTGAATTTTCTGGATTTTCCAGAAGCTTTTTTGACCGATTCGTAAGAAAACGTGTCTATACTCTTTACGGGAATGAAGTTCTCCCTCGGGAAACCGGAACCGCTCATGCACAAATGCAGGCTGATGACTTCTGTGATTTTTTTTTGAATCGCAGAAAGCATCAGCCTTTCTGCGTTTATGGAGGTATTTTATGTTAACGTCTCTGGCTCTGATCATCCTGATCGGACTCGCTTTCGCGAAACTCTGCGAACGGCTGCGGCTGCCGCGCATTATCGGCTATCTGCTCGCCGGAATCTGTATCGGACCCAGCTTTCTGAACTGGCTTGATCCGTCCATTCTTTCCATTTCAGCGGATTTGCGCCGCATCGCGCTGGTCATCATTTTGATTAAAGCCGGCTTGTCCTTGAATCTGAACGATCTTAAACAGGTCGGACGCCCGGCTCTTCTGATGTCCTTTCTGCCGGCATCCTTTGAAATTCTCGGCTTCGTGCTCTTTGCCCCAGCACTCCTTCATATCTCGCTGGTCGAAGCCGCGCTAATGGGATCGGTGGTCGCCGCCGTATCGCCTGCTGTAGTCGTTCCGCGCATGGTGACGCTGATGGAAAAGCGCTATGGCACATCCAAAAGCATTCCCCAGATGATCCTGGCCGGCGCGTCTCTGGATGACGTATTTGTCATCGTGCTCTTCAGTACGTTTTGCGATATGGCCCAGGGCGGCAGTGCGCAGCTGTCCATCTTTTTAAGCATTCCCGTCTCAATTGTTCTTGGTCTTCTTTTAGGCGCCGCGTGCGGCTGGATGCTTTCCAAATACTTTACGTGGCAAAGCCAGAAGGGAAGTGCCGTTCCTGCCGAACGCAAAGCCATTCTCGTTCTTGGTCTGTCCTTTCTGATGCTTGCGGTGGAAGCGCTGATCAAACTATACGTGTCGCTCTCCGGTCTGCTTGCGGTTTTGAGCCTGTCCATGATGGTAGCCAGAGACAGCCAGAAAGAAATTACGCTTACGCTTCAGAAGCAGTTTGGAAGCCTCTGGACCGGAGCAGAAATTTTCCTGTTTGTGTTGGTCGGTGCGGCGGTAGATGTGCAGTACGCGGCCCTGGCTGGTGCACGGGCTGTACTGATGATCGGCATAGCCCTGATCTTTCGGTGCGTGGGCGTTTCTCTCTGTCTGCTTCACACGCATCTCAATAAGAAGGAGCGTCTGTTCTGCATGATTGCCTACCTGCCAAAAGCGACGGTGCAGGCGGCAATTGGATCGACCGCCCTCGATCTGGGTCTGTCATGCGGTCCGATTGTGCTTTCGGTAGCCGTTCTTGCCATTCTGATTACAGCACCGCTAGGCGCCATCGGTATGGATCAGACGTATTTCCGCCTGCTTTCTCACGATGAAAAACCGAAAGGAAAACCGGAGGCCAGCGCTGCAGACGGTAAGAAGCCAGAAGAATCTTCCGCAAAAGCCGTTTTCCATTCGTGATGCAGACAGGCGGATCCGCCTGTCTGCGCAGCGAGCGGTTTCCATTTTGACTCTCGGCCATTTTTCTGAATGGTTAGGAACGAATCCCGCAAAATGCCGGGACAGGACGGATTTTCCAAATTCCTCTTTCTCTGCGCTATACTGATCCTCATATGTCCCGACATTCGGACGGCTTCTGCTTTTCCCCCGAAACAGCCGTTTGCGATCGAGTCTGGGACAGAGCGAAAGAAACAGAAAGAGAGGAGAAATCGGTCATGAAGACACTGAAGTATTTTCTTTCCTTTTATAAACCGTACAAAGGCGCGATGATTCTGGATCTGGTCTGCGCATCGATTCTGTCTCTGGTCGATATTGCCTTTCCGGCCATTCTGAGCGCGTTTACCGCGAAAGCTGCGGGCATCTCCGGTCCCGCGCTGCTGAACTGGATGCCGTGGGTCATTCTTGGACTGCTCGTGCTGTACGGCATTCGAACGGCCTGCCGCTTTTATGTCGCGTGTCAGGGCCACAATACCGGTGCCCAGATGGAAAGCGACATGCGCAGAGATCTGTTTGATCAGTACATGAAGTTCTCGCACGCCTATTACGATCAGGTCAATACGGCGACGCTCAGTTCCCGCATGGTTTCGGATTTGATGGATATTTCCGAAATGGCGCACCACTGCCCGGAAAACCTGCTCATCGCCTCGGTGAAGCTGATCGGTTCGTTTGTGATCATGTTTTCGATGAACCTGACCCTGTCTTCGATTTTGCTGGTGATCACGATTCTGATGGCCATTACCGCCTGGAAGCAGAACCGGCGCATGAAAGAAACGTTCAAGCTTAACCGCGTGAAAATCGCCGGAATCAACGCGTCGCTGCTCGATTCGCTCGAAGGCATTCGCGTTGTAAAAGCCTTTGGCAGCGAAAAGCAGGAACAGAAGAAGTTCAGAAAAGCCAATCGCGAATTTCTTGATTCCAAATTTCAGAACAACCGCGTCATGGGAATTTACTACAGCTCGAACTACTTTTTTCAGGGACTGCTCTATACGGCCGTCATCGGTGCCGGCGGCTATCTGATTGCGACTGGAAAAATGCAGGCGGCAGAACTGGCAGCCTTCGCTCTTTACGTCAACGTGTTCATTGGTCCGATCGACATTCTTCTTGAATTTGCGGACAGCCTGATGAAAGGCTTCACGGGCTTTCGCCGCTTTGAAGAAGTCATGGAAACGAAACCGCAGATTACCGAAAAGCCCGATGCCAGATCGCTTGAAAATGTGAAAGGCGACATCGCCTTTGATCACGTTTCCTTCCGCTACGATGACGACACGCCGGTGCTCGATCAGGTCAGCTTCGAAATTCCTGCCGGCGGCCGCTACGCGCTGGCTGGTCCGAGCGGATCGGGAAAATCGACGATCTGTTCGCTTATCCTTCGCTTTTACGATGTGACCGGCGGAGCCGTTCGCATTGACGGTGTGGATGTCCGGGATCTGACGCTCGAGTCTCTGCGCCAGCAGATCGGTGTGGTGACGCAGGATGTCTACCTGTTTGACGGGACCATTGCGGACAATATTCGTTACGGAAAATGGGACGCGACCGAGGAAGAAGTCCTGGAAGCGGCACGTAAAGCCAGCCTGGCGGAATTTATTGAATCGCTGCCCGATGGACTGCAGACGCGTGTCGGCGAAAAGGGAACCCGTCTTTCCGGCGGACAGAAGCAGCGTATTTCGATCGCGCGCATTTTCCTGAAAGATCCGAAAATCGTCATTCTCGATGAGGCGACTTCCGCACTCGATAACGAAAGCGAATACTACATCCAGCAGGCTCTTGAAAAGCTGACCGAAAACCGGACGTCGCTGACGATCGCGCATCGTCTTTCTACGATCGAAAACGCGGATCGCATTCTTGTCGTAGATGGCGAGGGCATCAGCGAAAGCGGAACCCATGAAGAACTGATCGCGCAAAACGGTCTGTATGCGTCTTACGTCTTCCGCCAGTTCGGCCAGCACGAAACGCATTAAGCGCAAAATCATTTTGAAACGACGAAACGCCGTATCCTCGCAGAACAGGGATGCGGCGTTTTTGAATGCTCGAAAATCATGCCAGGGTCCTTTGGAAAACGGAGAAAAAAGGCTGTGCGCCTCTCCTGCAAATACAGGATCGGTTGCACAGCGAATGCGTCTTACTGTTCTTTCTTTTTGGGAGCAAAAGGGGACTGGGCCGATCGGCGGGTACCGTGTCCGGAAGCTTTCATAGAGGAGCGCTTGAGCATGGACGATTCCTTCTTCTTTTCGAGAAGGGCTTCCTGCTCCTTTTCGGCTTTCTTTTCCTGGTTTTTCTGACGCTTAAGATAAATCAGCAGCCACACCGTGGAAAGAATGTCTGTGAAAAAGCAGAGCTGAACGACGCCGGCGGCAATGGCTTTGGAACGGTCGAGCTTTTTCGCCTTGACGAGCTGAACAAGAAGCACGAAGACATAGGCGGAAGTGATGCCTAACAAAATCCAGGAAAAGGCTTCAAACATAAAGTCGCTCGTCGCCCGTTTCATTAAAATATTCAGCACGATTTCCGGAAGCAGAGCCGTCTTGGTAAAGAGAACATCGATGAGCGTGGAAATGGGCGGCAGCCCGGATGTCGTCGCCTTCCAGATCAGACAGGCTGCGGTACAAAGCATCATCAGCGCGAGAACGCAGAGCAGGATGGGTGCAAAGGACTGCAGCGCGAAGAGATAGAAGAAGTGGGCGCTGGCGGCCATTCCATACAGGAAAAACGCGCAGAAATTCTTTTCCGAAGAGAGCGCATACACCAGCATGAGCAGACAGCCGGTAATCAGACACGATACGCACAAAATCATCATTTCTGTGCTGGTGACAAAGCCGACAAACAGCGTACTGATCACCAGCAGGATCTGCGCGAGATAATACAGGATTTTCTTCATGATCCAATTCCTTTTCTAAACAAAGCGGCAAACCGATTTCCTGAGTATCCGAAAGCATGCCGATCGTTTCGGCTTCGCAGGCCGATCAGGCTCGTTTCGTACAGGCTTTAAAGACGGGGGAGAGACGGCGGTTATTTATCGGAAGACGGGGCGGTTCCGGTTTCTTTTGGCAGAGCCGGCGTGTCTTTGGTCTTGCCGCTTTCGATGGGCAGATCGATTTCCTCCAGATCGCTTCCAAATTTTTCTTCGTCGAGATCTTCACTGTCTTCGAGATCATCGAACAGATAGGCGCAGAACAGGTCGTACGTTTTTTTGGAGCGCGTGGAAATCGTCACGCTCATCCCGCTGTCGGGATGCCGGCAAAACCATCCGCTGACCGCCAGAACCGCAAAGGGGCCTTCGGGCAGGTAAGGCGCAATTTCATTGCCGATCGAGGGTAGGGAAACCGACGTATAGCCCATATGAAGCGCCCGCTCGAGAATGGCATCAATGAGCTGGTGAAGCGATTCTTCCCGGATCACCTCCGGCAGAGCGGCGTGAAAAATGGATGCCGAGCGGCCGATTCCGGAAGAGGTGACCACGATCTGACCGGGTTTGGGCGGCGTCAGTTTGGCACAGACGCTGCGCAGCGCTTCGCCCCCGCGGTCAAAAATGAGTTTTGGATCGTGCTCCGTTTCTTCAAACGGATGCTCAGCAATATTGGCGATGACATCGCAGTCCTGATCGCACACTTCGCCATAGTTGATGTACAACGAACACGAAGCAGAACGGCCATCCTCATTGAGTACGAGCGCCAGCAGTTCATGCGTCAGCATGGCGGAAAGATCCCATGGGTTAAGGATCAGCCCTTCGCAATCCGGATCTTCCAGAGCGGCACGGAAAATTTCTTCCGCCTTGACGGGTCGATATTCCGCGGCGGGCCCTTCCTGATCTTCTGGAACCGTCAGAAAGGCGCAGTACGCCTGTCCGCCATGTTCCAGATCGACTTTTCGAAACAGTTCCTTTTCCGGCAAAAGATACATTTCCAGATCCAGCGGATCCACTTCATCGAGCTCGCTGGTCTGCGAGGTAAGAATCGGCACATACAGCAGCGTCTGTTCATCCACGGCTCTTTGAAGAAGCGAAATAAAATTCCAGTTGGCTTCCTGGCTGTGATCGAATTCGAGATTCAGACCGGCTGCGAGAATCTGATCTGAAAGGGGAGCCGGTTTTCGGCCTTTCAGACGGTCCAGACGAACTTTCATATATCTGTATAGTATGGCAGGGGCTTCTTCAGACTGGGCAAAAAAGCCCCTGAAGTCACGCTCGAAAAGGATTTAAGAAAACAGAAAACAGTATAGAAAACAGTATAAGGATCAGAAAATGCACCAGATGGTAGAGAAGGCAGTTCAGAATCAGCGTTCGTCAGAGAAATCGGAAAATCTCACAGTGTTTTCTATGAGAAAGCCGGTTTGGATCACTGGAAAACTCGGAAAGCTCTATTGCAGACAGGGGGCATTAGACTGAAAAAAGCGGTCAAATATCATGCGTTCAAAAATGAATGAAAGCCTTTTCGAAAAAATGTCTTTTCTGAAGAAATCTGTGTTTCCCGGCATATTGCAATTTAAAAATGGATTGACTATTGTTGAACAGGCAAATGCGCAGCCGATCATCCGGACGGCCAGCGAGTCCACTTTGCCGACAGCCGGTTCAGGCAGAAATTCTGCCGCAAATTTACATCGTATTCAGCATTGAAACGAAAGTTGAGGAAATTTGTTACATGAAAAACAAACAGAAAACCCGGAATATGGCTTTCTTCGCCATGTTTCTGGCCATTGAGCTCATTCTGACGCTCACACCGCTTGGCTATATCCGCATTCCCGGACTGGCCATCACCCTGCTGCATATCCCCGTTGTGGTCTGCGGAATTCTCATGGGTCCCGGCTGGGGCGCAGCGCTCGGTCTTGTCTTTGGTCTGACATCCATCTGGAACGCGACCATGCAGCCCTCGATTACTTCCTTTGTCTTCTCGCCGTTTGTTACGGTAGGCGGCATCAGCGGAAACTGGACATCCCTGATCATCGCTCTGGTTCCGCGTATCCTGCTTGGCGCCATCTCCGGCTGGCTGTATGAACTCTTCGCAAAGAAGATCAACCGTCCGCTGTCCGCGCTTCTTGCGGCGGTCATCGCCACCTTCTGTCATACTCTGATGGTTCTCGGTCTGATCGCTCTGCTCTGGGGCAATCAGTATTCCGCTGCGATCGGCATCGCGCCTTCGGCGCTGCTGGCGTATCTGGGCATGGTCATCGTCAGCAATTCTCTGATGGAAATGGCCACTGCCGGAATTGTTTCCATGGCTCTGGCTAAGGCGATTTCTCCTTCGAGAATGTCTTCGCCGGCTTCTTCGCACGCCTGAAAAGACCAATAGAAAACCGGCTGAAATTTAAATAGAGCAAAGAGTTCATCAGAAACGAAATCCGTAAAAAAGCGAAAGCTGGACCTTTCGCAGCGTTCTGTCCAAAGCGGAAAAAGATTTCCTGAACACAGGGAAAGAAAAAACGATTCTGGATTGTTACTGATCTCTTTGCCAAATCCAGTATTTACACTCGTATATACCCATTCAATTTACCCATTCAAGACGCCTGAAACAGGGCGTCTTTTTTTCGCTTCCTTCCCGGCAGCCAGGTCAGAAAGGGAGTGAATTGATTTTCATTGACGAAACCAGACCGGGATTTTAAGATGATTTTAAACATATAAGCATTTGCTTAAATGATGAAATAACAGAAAGATAAAGCGTTTAATCCATCTTTCTTTTCTTAGTGGATTCAAATTCCAGAGGCAGATGATCCCCAGTCAGGGCCTGTGTGATTTGCTTCATAAAAGGGAAGAGAAAGAAAAGAAACACAGAAAGGAGACAGTGCTATGGCTTTACAGAACGTGCTTAAAACGTGTTCCGATCCGATTAATCGACAGATTCTGGATCTGCTTCGTGAGCAGTCCATGAACGCCGGAGAAATTGCCCGTCATTTTTCCATTTCCGCAGCAGCCGTTTCCCAGCATCTGAGCGCTTTAAAGACGGCTGGTCTTGTCCGCTGTGAGCGCAGCGGCAAGTTCCTGGTGTATGAACTGAACGCCTCCGTACTGGAAGAAGCGGCGATCTGGATCCAGTCGCTGCTGAATACCGCACCGGCAGAACAGATGGATTCGAATTCGGTTCCCTCCGAAAGTTCCGCTGCGAAAATCTGAATCGGAAAGAGAAAATGGAAAAGGCCAAAATTCCCAAAACGAAACAAAAGGAGCTTCTTTTATGAAAAATGCAAATTCCACTGAACCCCATGCACCGGCTTCGCTTACCCGAGGCAAGATCGCCTTTTCCATCGGCCTCTGTCTTCTTCCTCAGCTTGCTGGCATCTTCTGTCTCTCTTCCATGCCCGCTCAGATCCCCATCCACTTTAACTTTCAGGGAACGCCGGATAACTGGATTTCTTCCTCGCTTTTCTTTTTCGGATTTCCCTGGATGTTTGTCGCAGCGGACGCCTTCTGTCTTGGAACTACGTTCTTCTCCAAAAAAGGCAGCGCCCAGTCTCCGTCCATCGAAAACCTGCTTCTGCTGACCATTCCGTTTATTGAACTGATCGTATATATCGGCATCCTGCTCTTTATGAACACAGACGCCTTTCGGATCACAACCTGGATCAGCGGTCTGATCGGCCTTCTTCTCGTGATTTTGGGAAACCTGATGCCAAAAGCCAGACAGAACAGCTATTTTGGCTTTCGAACGCAAAGTACGCTTTCTTCCAAATCCGTATGGCAGAAAACGAACCGTGCAGCCGGATATGCTCTGACGCTGCTTGGCGTGCTGACGATTTTTGCGGCGTTCACTTACAATGAAGTTCTCATGTTCGCCCTTCTGATCGGCGGAAGTCTGCTCGTAACCATGGGACTGTCGATTTACGCACACCGATTAGCGGACCGGGAAAGCCAGAAAACAGAATAGGCGGCCGTTCCGAAAGAAAAAGATCCTTTTTCTGGCGAATCTGCCTGCAAGCTTCCTTGCTCAAAAAGTCTCTTTGCGTAAGCCGACGGACGAAAACGCATTCTTCGAATCGCCTGCAGTTGTTGATAATGCAAAAGGAGTCAGAATTCTGCATTTGTTTTGTGATAAAATTTCTCTGATGAGAAATATGTAGACAGAGGAGGATTTTCTGCATGTTAAAAGGAATCGCCGCCTCAGCAGGCGTATCTTGCGCAAAAGCGTACAAACTCGTTCAGCCTGTTGTGGTCATTGAAAAACGCACAGACGCTGATCCGGCAGCTGAAATTGAAAAGCTGGATGCGGCTCTTCGCAAAACCGTATCCGATATTGAAGGCGTAAAGGCAAGGGCAGCCAAACGCCTTTCCGATGAGGAACTGGCCGTATTTGATGCCCATCTGATGATGGCAAACGACCCGGAACTCTCCGGACAGATGAAAACGATGATCCAGAACGACAAAGTCAATGCGGAATACGCGGCGGATGTCGTTTCCAAAAATATGATCGCCATGTTCGAAAGCATGGATAACGATTACTTCCGTGAAAGAGCGGCAGACATTAAGGACGTTACGTTCCGTATGCTCTGCAACCTGCTCGGCCTGGAAATCCCGGATCTGAGCAGCATCAGCGAACCGACGATCATCGTTGCACACGATCTGACCCCGTCGGACACTGCACAGCTCAATGAATACGTAAAAGGCTTTGTTACCGAAATCGGCGGCAAAACCAGCCACTCCGCCATCATGGCCAACTCGCTTGAAATCCCAGCTGTTGTCGGAACTGCCGGTGCTCTCGATGCGATTAACAACGGCGACATCATTGGCCTCGACGCCATCGATGGAGAAGTCTTCGTCAATCCGGATGAAGAAACGACCGCTGCACTGAAGAAAAAAGAAACCGAATATCTCGAAGAGAAAAAAGAACTCCAGATTCTGATCAACGCCAAATCGATCACGACCGACGGTCATGAAGTTGAACTGGCTGGAAACATCGGAAACGCAAAGGACGCTGAACAGGTTATTACCAACGGCGGCGAAGGCGTAGGTCTGTTCCGTACCGAGTTCCTGTACATGGACAACGATCACTTCCCAACGGAAGAAGAGCAGTTCCAGGTATACAAACAGGTACTCGAAACGATGAAGGGCAAGAAAGTCGTAGTCCGCACGCTCGATATCGGCGGCGACAAGCGTCTGTCCTACTTCGAATTCCCGGAAGAAATGAACCCGTTCCTGGGCTACCGTGCCATCCGTCTGTGCCTCGATCGCACCGACATCTTCAAAACCCAGCTGCGTGCGCTCTGCCGTGCTTCCGTTTACGGCAAGCTCTGCATCATGTTCCCGATGATCGCTACGATCGGTGAATTCCGCGATGCCAAAGCCATCTTTGAAGAATGCAAAGCCGAACTGCTCGCGGAAGGCGTAGCCGTATCGGATGACATCCAGGTCGGCATGATGGTCGAAATCCCGGCAGCTGCTGTACTCGCGGATGAATTCTCCAAATACGCAGACTTCTTCTCGATCGGTACCAACGACCTGATCCAGTACTCCATGGCTGCAGACCGTATGTCCGAAAAGGTTTCCTACCTGTATCAGCCGTTCAACCCCGCCATCCTTCGTCTGGTCAACATGACAATTCAGGGTGCGCACAAAAACGGCAAATGGGTCGGCATGTGCGGTGCCATGGCCGGCGAACCCAACGCCGTTCCAATCCTGCTCGGTCTCGGACTCGATGAATTCTCCATGTCGGCTACCCAGATTCTGAAAGCCCGCAAAATCGTCAACGGCCTTTCCTATAAGGAAATGCAGACGATGGCGCAGAACTGCCTGAATCTCGATACCGCCAACGAAGTTCTCGACTACGTGAAAAAAGAAGTTTCCAAATAAGCTGTACGGTCCGCGTGCTTCAATGCGCCGATTGTACTGAACCCAAATGGAATGTTTTAAGCCCGTTCGGCGATTTTGTAAGATTCGTCCGGACGGGCCTTTTCGTATACTGGTAAGCAGGGACAGTTCGCCAGCGGTTTTTGAACCGATGGGACGTGACCCTGTCCATAAAATGAAAAATGCGCAGAATTCTGCGCAGGAGTTAACTGTATGAACAAAAAAGAAAAAGCAGCCCGGAATGTCCTGATCGGCGGATGCATCGCATCGGTCATCGCCGGAATCGTTCTCTGGCTGACCCTCTCTTTATCGACCGGTCTGATCGTTGCCGGCGCCGGTCTGGTAGCCAGCGGCCTGCTGGCTTCCTTCCTGTTAAAAAGCGCATCCAGAGGCGGCAAGCCGGAAGAGACGAAGCTGGTCGATCGAAAAGTCATCGAAGAAGCGGCGAAAAAAGTTCGTAAGACGTCTCCAAAATCGATGAAAAAGGAAATGCGCGACTTGACGACGCAGTGCGAGCGCATGCTGCAGAAAGCGGAGCTTCTCGACAAAACGCTCAACGAACAGTTTGGCTCTTCCGTAACGACCAAAGCCCGTTTTGCCTCAATCATCAACGGCGTCTATACGCTTTATGCACAAAACGTAAACGACATCATCCATCGCGTGGAAATTTTTGATGAAGACGGCTATGAACAGCTGCATCGCAATCATGAGCAGTATACGGACGCCATTAAACCGTATGCCGAACAGATGGACGCCGTTCGTAAGGAAATTGCCGAAAACGAAGAAATCCTTTCGCGCATCGACCGGCTCCTCGCCGAGCTCAATAAGCTCTCCGGCAGCGACGCTTCCTTAAAGACCCTTCCGGAAATGGAAGAGCTCAGCGATCTGATTGCGCAGACGCCGCTTTACCGCCAGCAGAACTGAGCGGCTGTATGCACAGGTCAGGCGGTTGTCAAAATCGGCATCCGCAGGCGGTATGGATCGGCAGGCAATACCGATCCGTTTGGATTTATGTCACAATAATTGATGAGACACACCCGTATGGGACAAAGGAGATATGAAGAATGGCTTTCAGCATGAATGTAGATGAGCTGGATAAGGAAAAAGTCACCGAACAGCTGGATCCGACTCCCGAGCAGAAAACCGCACTTGGCAGCATGGCTGCGGCCAATGCGAGCGAAGTAATGCAGATTAACCTCGATTCTCTGGACGAACGCCGCAGCATCGCGCAGACGATCGAATCGTTTGGCGAAGACGTCGTCGAAAAATCCGCCCAGAAAAACAAGATTCTGGAAACGACGCTCGGCGATCTGGCCAAAACCGGCAGCGAAGGCAGCAAGGTCATGGAATCGCTGGCCATGCTCAACCGGGAAATGAAGGAACTCGATCCGTCCGGCATCAATTTCAATAACAACGGCATTTTCGGCCGCATGTTCAACCCGGTCCGCAACTATTTCCAGCGCTATGAAAAAGCGGACGCGCAGATCGAAGAAATCCTGAAGTCGCTCGATGAAGGCCGCAAAGCGCTCGTCGCCGATAATACGACTCTGGAAATCGAGCAGGTTTCCCTGCGCGATCTGACCGTCAAACTCGGCAAGCAGATCGAACTGGGCATGCAGATGGATGAAGCGATTACCCGCGAACTTGAACAGGCCCAGGTCAACAACGAAGATCCGGAAAAAATCAAATACATTCAGGACGAAGTGCTGTTCCCGCTGCGCCAGAAAGTCATGGATCTGCAGCAGATGCAGGCGGTAAACCAGCAGGGTTATTTCGCCATGGAAATCGTTCGCCGCAACAACAAGGAACTCATCCGTGCAGTCGACCGCGCCAAGCACGTAACGGTATCCGCGCTGCGTACCGCCGTAACCGTAGCTTCCGCTCTGTACAACCAGAAAATTGTTCTCGATAAAGTCAAACTGATCAACCAGACCACCAACGATCTGATCCGCTCGACTTCTGTCATGCTCAAGCAGCAGGGCGCTGATATCCAGCAGCAGGCGATGGAAGCCAACGTATCCGTAGAAACGCTCAAGGAAGCGTTCCGCAATACGTACGAAGCGCTCGATGCGGTGGAAAGCTATCGTGAAAAGGCACTCCCGCAGCTCAAAACGCAGATCGATGCCTTCCGTGAACTCGCCGACGAAGGCGCAAGACGCATGGACCGCATTGAAACCGCGAAATCGTATCGCGAAGGTCTCGAAACCGATCCGAAAATCCAGTCCCTGCCAAAACTTCCGGAATAAGAACAGACGCGGTCAAAACCGAAGACAGAGAAGTTTCTGCATTTCGTTTTGAATCTGCGAAAACGTTTTAAAGACCATCGAAAGCCAGACGTCAGCCGAAAGGGAAGGCGTCTGGCTTTTTACAAGCCGGAATCTGAACAGCGCTGAATCGCGCCAGTGATAATCATCGGCTTTATATAAAGTAAATACTCGCCGGATTCATGCATGTTCAAAAATGAAACCGCAATGAACAGCCGAAGAAAAAGCGAAGGAAAAGGGAATTTCAAATCCAGGCAAGATGGTCTATGTAAACGAATGTAAATCCTGTAACAAAAATGTAACGAAGCATCCGAAAATGAGCGATTCCCATAAAAAGTGCTCAATCTTCTTTACAAGCGAAAGATGGCGGAGTACCATGCAAACCATAAAGAAACCAGCAAACCGATGCGGAAGAGATCAAACAGAAAAAGGGATTAAAGCGAATCCGGGAGGGTGCAAGCCGGAGAATTACCGTTCTGCAAATGGACTTCCAAGGGCGATGTGAATTCAGTAGCAAAGCCGGGCCTTTCCCGTTACAGAAAGTAGAATGTGTTCGCATTCGATGAGAGGGCGTCAGCCAATACAGGTGGTACCGCAGAAAATTATTCTGTCCTGGTTCGAAAGAGGAAAACTCTTTTGGAACAGGACTTTTTGTTTAATACGGGAAGTCCGATTGTCGAATCCAGTCAATCAGGAGGAAATACAGATGAAACGAACAACAACAGCGAAATTTGCGAGTGCTGCCCTCGCGGCGTCCCTGCTTTTTGCAGGCTGCTCCTCTTCCCCAAACAGCGCGTCCAGCAGTGCCAAAGGCTCCAGTACAGCCGCTGCTTCAAACGAAAGCTATCAGATCGGACTGGCGCAGCTGGTCGATCACCCCTCTCTCAATACGATTCGGGAGGCCTTCCTCGATGAGCTTGAAGACGAAGGCTACACCGATGGCGAAAATGTCTCCATCAACTACCAGAACGCGGCCGGAAAGACATCCAGTCTGGATTCCATCATGTCGAGCTACAAAGCCGACGGTTCCGAAGTCATCGTAGCCATCGCTACACCGACGGCCATGAGTGCCCAGAACTACTCCACCGAAATTCCAGTCGTCTTCTCCGCGGTCTCCGATCCCGTCGGCGCAGGCCTTGTCGAATCCCTCGAAAAACCAGGCGGAAACATTACTGGTACAAGCGACGAAGTACAGGTTGAACAGATCGTCGATCTGATACTTGAGCTTTCCCCGGAGATTCATAAAGTCGGCGTTCTCTACAATACCGGCGAAGCCAACTCCGTATCCAATGTGAAGCGCTTCAAGGATTACGCCAGGGAAAAAGGACTCGAAGTGGTTGAACGTACTGGAACCGACAATACGACGATGCAGCAGGCAGCCGTCGAACTCGCTTCTTCTGTCGACGCCATGTTCTCGCCCAACGACAACACGGTTGCAACCGGAATGGCGTCTCTTGGACAGGTTGCTGCCGATGCCGGCATTCCTTACTATGTCGGCGCGGATTCCATGGTACAGACCGGCGGCTTTGCGACGGTCGGGATCGACTATGAAGAACTTGGAAGAGAAACCGCGCGTATGACGATCGATGTTCTCAACGGAAAATCTCCAGCCGACATGCCGGTCAAAGTGTTCAAGGACAATCTGAACATTTACGTTAACGAAGAACTCCTCAATAAGCTTTCCGAAAACGGAAAAACCAAAGTAGCCCTCCCCGAAGATCTTTCCGGCAAGGAAAATCTGAAAATGGTCACTTCCTTCGAATAAAAAAGAAGTCATACTCGCGGCAAAGCGTCTTAACATTCCAGACGACACGCTCGTAAGCTGTCTCGAACAGGAAAATCATTTGTCTCAAAAGGCACGTCTAATAGAAGTACACAGAAATAGAAATACATAGAAATTCAGGAAATCTGCTGACCGCCCGAATCCGGGCGGTTCAGTCTGTAAAGAAAGGAACCTATGACTGCAGATCTTATTCTCAATGCCGTCCAGCTCGGTCTGATCTTCGCCATTCTCTCGCTTGGTGAATACATCACCGTCAACATCATGGACAACCCGGACCTTACGGTAGACGGTTCGTTTGTAACCGGAGCTGCCGTCTGCGCCATGATGACGCTCGCGGGCCATCCAGTCCTCGGTCTATTTGGCGCCCTGATCGCCGGCGCCCTCTGCGGATGCGTCACCGCATTTCTGATGACCAAAATGAAAATCCAGCCCCTTCTGGCCGGCATTCTGACAATGACCGGGCTGTATTCGATCAACCTGCGCATTATGAACGGCTCGCCGACCGTCAACCTGTTTTCCGGCGGCAAACCGGCGCAGACGCTCTTTTCCAACCCGTCGACAAGACTTTATGTTCTGCTTGCGGTTGTCGTTCTGATCATCGTCCTTCTGGCTTTTTTCTTTAAAACCAACCTGGGTCTTATGCTTCGCGCCAGCGGCGACAACGAACAGATGGTCCGCTCGTCCTCGATCAACACCTCCCGTATGAAATTTCTCGGTCTCGGGCTGTCCAACGCACTCGTCGGTCTTTCCGGCGCCGTGCTCGCGCAGTTCCAGAACTTCGCAGACATTTCCGGCGGTACCGGCATGCTCGTTCTCGGTCTGGCCGGCATCATCATCGGCGAAGCCATTTTCCGTCCGAAAAACGTCACTATGGGTCTGATCGCTTCGGCGATCGGCGCCATTCTGTACCGAATTCTTTACACGATTGCGCTGCGTCTTGGCTTTGCGGCCAGCGACATGAACCTCGTTTCCTCGATTCTGGTTGCTCTGACGATCTCGATTCCAGCGATCCAGAAATACATGAAAGGACGGAAGAAAAATGCTTGAACTTCAGGACGTTTCGGTTCTGTTTAACGAAGGAACTACACTGGAAAAGAAAGCGCTCGATCACGTGAGCGTCACCATTCATCCCGGCGAATTCGTCACGATTCTGGGCAGCAACGGGGCCGGAAAGTCGACATTCTTCAATGTGATCAGCGGCAATGCGCCGGCGAAAACCGGAAAAATTCTGCTCGACGGAAAAGATCTGACGAACGAACCGGAATACGTTCGCTCCCGCAGCATCGGCCGTCTCTTTCAGGATCCGAAGCAGGGAACGGCACCGCATCTGACGGTGGAAGAAAACATGGGTCTGGCCATTTCCTCAGGCCGTAATCCGTTTGCGATCGCGGTCGGCAAAAAGCAGGAAGCCGAGTTCAAGTCTCTTCTCGGCCAGCTCGACATGGGTCTTGAAGATCGTCTGAAAACACCGATCGGCCTGCTTTCCGGCGGTCAGCGCCAGGCGGTTTCTCTGATGATGGCCGTTGCCCATCCGCCAAAGCTGCTTCTGCTCGACGAACACACCGCCGCGCTGGACCCCGTCAGCGCCAAAAAGATTCTCAAGATTACCAACGACATTATCGAACGCGATCACATTACCGCGCTGATGATCACCCATAACCTGCGCGACGCGCTTGAAAACGGAAACCGTCTGCTGATTTTCCAGGACGGCAAAATTAAGCATGACTTTTCCGGAGAAGAAAAGGCGCGCCTGACCCTCGAAGATCTGATTCACCTTTACGATATTTAAGGCTTCGCCTGGGTTCATTTTTCCATCTTGTACGGGTACGATCTGCAGTATATTTGTTCTTAAACGGACAGCCTCTCCTTTCTGGATGGCTGTCCGTTTTAAATGACTGCGGATCGAAAGCATTCGAAACCCGACGAAAATTGAAAGAAGATTTGTATAGCTCTGGGGATTTCGGCTTGTGTTTCCGATTGAAATGTTTACACTACTTATTAAATGCAAAGAACAGAAGGAGTACCTGCTCGCGGGACATGCAGAGAGCTTTCGGTTGGTGAAAGAAAGCCAGAAGCAGCAGGGAAGGTAGTCTGGGAGCAGCGGCTCTGAACTGTACAGTAGGAGCTGACGTTTTCGCCGCGTTAGGCTGAGCGGTCTTTCGATACGAAAAGACAATGAAGGTGGTACCGCGGGGTTTTCTCGTCCTGAACAGGAAGAAAGCCCCGCGTTTTTTTGTTTTTGCATTCGGTTTTACTCCGGATTCATTTGCGGTGCAGGAGACAGTGCCGCAAACCCGCGGCCGGATCGTGTGATCCGCCTGGAGAGATCCGTAAAATAAAAAATTCAGCAAGGAATAGAAAAGGAGCTTGAGCGATGAAAGAACTTTCCAAGAAATACGATCACAAGCTGGTAGAAACGCCCGAAACCTATTCGAAATGGATCGAAAAAGGGTATTTCACAGCGGGTGACGCATCCAAAATCCCGTATACGATTGTGATTCCGCCCCCAAACGTAACCGGCAAGCTGCATCTCGGTCACGCGTGGGACAACACGCTGCAGGATACCGCGGCGCGCTATAAACGTCTGAAAGGCTACGATGTACTGTATCTGCCGGGTATGGACCATGCCGGTATCGCCACGCAGGCGAAAATCGACGCCCGCCTGCAGAGCGAAGGCATCAGCCGCTATGATCTCGGTCGGGAAGGCTTTTTAGAGCGCGCATGGGAGTGGAAAGAAGAATACGCTTCCTTTATTCGTCAGCAGTGGGCGCAGATGGGTCTTTCCCTCGACTACAGCCGCGAACGCTTTACCCTCGATGAAGGTCTGAACAAAGCCGTAAACAAAGTGTTTGTACAGCTGTACAACGAAGGCCTGATTTATCAGGGCGAACGCATCATCAACTGGGACCCGCAGGCGATGACCGCGCTCTCCAATATTGAAGTTATCCATAAGGAAATTCCAGGCAAGATGTACTACTTCAAGTACACCGTGCAGGAAACCGGAAAAGAACTCATTATCGCGACGACCCGTCCGGAAACGATGTTTGCCGACCAGGCGATTTTCGTTCACCCGGATGACAAGCGCTATTCCGATCTCGTAGGTCTGCACGCGATCAACCCGGCCAACGGCGAAGCGCTGCCGATCATGGCCGACGACTATATCGATATGGATTTCGGTACAGCCGTCATGAAATGTACGCCGGCTCACGACCCCAACGACTTTGCTCTTGCGAAGAAATACGGTCTGAAAATGCCGATCTGCATGAATCCGGACGGCACGATGAACGAACTGGCGCATAAATACGAAGGCATGGACCGTTTCGAATGCCGCGAAGCGCTGCTCAGGGATTTCGAAGCCGCCGGTGTTGTCGATCATATCGAAGACCATCCGCATCAGGTCGGCCATTCCGAACGTACTGGCGTCATCGCCGAACCGTATCTGTCAAAACAGTGGTTCGTAAAGATGAAGCCGCTGGCGCAGGCGGTTCTTGACGCACAGAAAACGGATGAAAAAATCAGCTTCATCCCATCGCGTTTTGAACACACCTTTACGCAGTGGCTTGAAAACATTGAAGACTGGTGCATTTCCCGTCAGCTCTGGTGGGGTCACCGCATCCCGGCCTGGTTTAATAAGGAAACCGGTGAAATTTATGTCGGCGAAGAAGCGCCGGCGGATCCGGAAAACTGGACGCAGGACGAAGACGTTCTCGATACCTGGTTCTCTTCCGCCCTCTGGCCGTTCTCCACGCTGGGCTGGCCGGATATTACCGAAGATTTCAAGCGCTACTATCCGACCGATCTGCTCGTTACCGGCTATGACATCATCTTCTTCTGGGTCGCACGCATGGCCTTCCAGGCGCGTCATATGACGAACAACCGTCCGTTCAAGGACGTTCTCATTCACGGTCTGATCCGCGATGCGCAGGGCCGCAAGATGTCCAAGTCCTTAGGCAACGGCATCGACCCGATCGATGTCATCGACGCCAAAGGCGCCGACGCCCTTCGCTTCTTTTTGTCCACCAACTCCGCTCCCGGTCTCGATACCCGTTTCGATGAAGCCAAGATCGACAAGGCCTGGAACTTCATTAACAAAATCTGGAACGCGTCCCGCTACGTACAGATGCAGATGGACGGAAAACCGGCAGCCGATCCGGATTTCAAAAAGCTTTCCGAAGCCGATCAGTGGATTCTGGCCCGCCTGAACGAAACGATCGACAATGTCGAACGCAATCTCGACCGCTACGAAATGGGTCTGGCCGGCAATGCGCTCTATAACTTTGTCTGGAACGATTTCTGCTCCTGGTACATCGAACTCTCCAAGGCAGCGCTCAACTCCGAAAATCCGCAGACGCGTGAAAACACCGTCGCCATTCTCGTTTACGTTCTGCGCGCCATTCTGATTCTGCTTTCTCCGATGATGCCGTTTGTGACCGATCACATTTATCAGGCACTCGAACTTGGCAAGGACAGCATCAACGAAGAATCCTGGCCCAAAAAAGTCGAATTCTACTCCGATGAGAAAACGGTTCGCGACATGAATCTGATCCTGTCGTCGATTGAAGCCGTTCGTGAAATCAAGACGCAGTACGGAATGAAACCGCGCGAAGTCATTGCTATCGATGTCGTAACGAGCGATGGAGACCGCTATCCGCTCAGCAACGAAGGAACGGCTCTGCTCGAAGGCATGGCGAAAGTCACCCTCACCCCGGTAGAAGCCGGCGACGATACGCTCGTCCGCGAAGTGGACGGCGCTCTGCTCCGTACGCCGATGGCCGGTCTGATCGATGTCGAAGCCGAAATGGCCAAAGCGGAAAAAGAAGTCGCCCGTCTTGAAAAAGAAGTAGCGCGCGGCGAAAAGATGCTTTCCAATCCAGGATTTGTCAACAAGGCACCGCAGGCCAAGATTGACCAGGAAAAGGAAAAACTCGAAAAGAACCGCTCCTCCCTCGAACAGGCCCGCAAAACACTTGCTGATCTGCAGGCCAAAAAAGCGGCGTAGTCTGCCGGTTCTCATTTTCAGCACCGCAAAATAAAATCAAAAAAATCAAAGATCTTCCCCAGCCCAGGTGCGGCCGAACGGGAAGATCTTTTTTTCGCTGAATCTATTGAAGAAGATGATAAAGTGCGCAAATCGTATATATTCTTGTCCTGTCCAAAAAAGTGGGTGTTCCTCTGCGCCGTTTTCAATTTATACTGAAAGCGTATTCAGCATTTTTAATGGGACTTTCGAATTGGGGAAAGTCCCCACATCTATAAGGAGGAAACTGCTATGTACACGCTTGATGCAGAACATGAAGCGATGCGCCAGAAAGTTCGTGCGCTTGGCGAAAAATCCATTCCGTCGATCGCCATGCAGCTCGACGAAAATAATGAATTTCCAAAAGCCTTTGTCGGCCAGATGAAAGACGCCGGCCTGATGGGCATTCCATACGAAAAGGAAATGGGCGGCGCCGGACTGGACGCGCTGTCCTATGCGATCGCGGTGGAAGAACTCTCCCGCCTCGATGGCGGAATCGGCGTTATTCTGTCCGCTCATACGTCTCTGGGCACCTGGCCGATCGCGGAATTCGGTACGCCTGAACAGAAAGAAAAATACCTCAAGCCGCTGGCTTCGGGCGAGAAGCTCGGCGCGTTTGGTCTGACCGAAGAAAACGCCGGATCGGATGCCGGCGGAACCGAAACGACCGCTGTCAAAAAAGACGGATATTATTTGTTAAACGGACATAAGATTTTCATCACGAACGCTCCGGAAGCCGATACGTACGTCGTATTCGCCTCGACCGATCCGTCCAAAGGAACGCGCGGCATCAGCGCCTTTATCGTCGAAAAGGGAATGGAAGGCTTCACCTGCTCCCCGCACTATAACAAGATGGGCATCCGCTCTTCCTGCACTGCGGAACTGAACTTCAGGGATGTCAAAGTGCCGGAAGAAAACCTGCTTGGTCTTGAAGGCCAGGGCTTCAAAATTGCGATGGCTACCCTCGATGGCGGCCGCATCGGCATCGCCGCGCAGGCTCTCGGCATTGCGCAGGGCGCCTATGAAGACGCGCTCACGTATGCCAAAGAGCGCGAACAGTTTGGCGCGCCAATCGCGGTAAACCAGGGCATTTCCTTCAAACTTGCGGATATGGCGACCCAGATCGAAGCCGCCCGCCTGCTCGTCTATAGGGCCGCTGAACTGAAACAGAAACACGAACCGTATTCCACAGCAGCTGCCATGGCGAAACTTTTCGCCTCGGATATGGCGGTTAAAGTGTGCGATGATGCGCTGCAGATTTTCGGCGGCAGCGGCTACATGAAAGGCATGGGTGTCGAACGCCGCTATCGCGACGCCAAGATCACTCAGATTTACGAAGGTACCAACGAAATTCAGCGTGTTGTTATTGCCTCCGGCATTCTCGGCCGTCTGAAGAAAAAAGACGCTGGAAAACCGAAAGCGGATGCGCCAAAACAGCCGGAAGGCCGTAAAGGCGTCATCATCGATGAACTGAGCGATGCCGCCAACGCCCGCAAACTGGCGACCATTCTGAAATCTTCCTTCGATTTCAAAAACCGGGAAGATCTCAATACGCCGATCGATCATGCACAGAAAATTCTCGCCATCGGTCAGGGCGCGAAAACGAAAGAACACGCGGATGCGGCCATCGATGTGGCCAGAAATCTCGGCCTGGCGATTGCCTCCAGCCGCCCGGCAGCTGAAGTCCATCACTTCACCAGCATGGATCGCTTTGTTGGACTGTCCGGTCAGAAGGCCAATCAGGCAAAACTGTATATCGCAGCGGGCATCTCCGGTGCCAAGCAGCATTTGAAAGGCATCGAAAAAGCCGGTATGGTTGTCGCGATCAACACCGATCCAAACGCGCCGATTTTCAAAAACGCGGATTACGGCATCGTAGGCGATATGAACGTCATTCTTCCGCTGCTCGAAAAAGAGCTGGGCGAAGAAGAAAAGCCGGAAAAGAAGCTCGACGTTTACCAGTGCACCCTTTGCGGATACGTTTACGATCCGACCGTCGGCGATCCGGAAAGCGGGATTGCCCCTGGCACAGCCTTTGAAGATATTCCAGAAGACTGGTCCTGCCCGTACTGCGGCGCGGCCAAATCGGACTTCGTAAAAATTTCCTGATCCGACAAACCAGAACGCTCTCTCGATCTGTTTTCCTGAGTAAAAAGGGGAAATCGAGACATACGTGAATTGGATGTTCGGTTTAACGAACGCAAACCTCCTCTTCGCTTGCTTCATGCTGCAAAGGGGAGGTTTTTTCTGCGGACTGGGAAAGAGAAAATCGACAGATCTTCACCAATCGAACATCCAGCTGGATCCATTTGAACGTCAGGCTCTCAAAAGGAAATATCATCGTCCGCCTTTGTCGGCCCAGGCAATGTTAAAATATCGATATGAAATCTTTTGTTCTTGATGCCGCCAAAATCGAACCCGGCCTGAACGCCGTTCAGTTTTTTCAGCAGTTTTATCATTTGAAAGACGAAACGATCGCCTCGATCAAGCGCACGCTGTTTGAGATGGAAGAGACAATGATTACAGAAGTCTTCAACTGGCCCGTCGATCATCCGGCCTGGAAGGAAATCAGTCTCGTTCTGGAATCCATTCAGCAGCACTCCCCAGATTTTTACGTGATCTGGGGACCGGAGACGATCAATGCCAGAGACTATCTTCTTACCAGAGAAGAAGAAGATTCCAAAGCTGAACTGACCGAACCTGCAGACCCAAAGACGGCGGATTTTTCCAAGATGACTGCGGAATGCAAAGTTCCTGAATAAGCCAGCCCCGAATAAGCACAGTCCAATACGTAAGCCCAATACGAAAGAATAAAGCGCACAGTCTCGAAACTGTGCGTTTTCTTTTTGGCCTGTCTGCTCGATCCAAATCGAATACCGGAACTTTCGCCCAAAGAAAAACGCAGAATTCAGACGAATCTGGATTCTGCGTGAAGATTGTGCGAATCATTCAAAATTGAAAAACGGTTTGCGATCAGTCGTTTTCTTTGGCCTGTGCGGACATCTTTTCGCGATACAGGTTCCGGCGATCCTGTGCGGTCAGTCCTTTTTTGCGCAGACGGATCGCATCTGGAGTCACTTCGACGAGCTCGTCATCGTTGATCCACTCGAGCGCTTCTTCAAGGGAGAACACTCTGGGCGGAGTCAGAAGCATGGCTTCATCGCGTCCGGAAGAACGGATGGCGGTCAGCTTCTTGTTTTTGAGCGGGTTGACGTCCATATCGATGTTTCTGGACGATTCACCGATGATCATGCCTTCGTATACTTCGGTCTGCGGGGAGATGAACAGGGAACCGCGTTCCTGCAGGTTCCAGAGGGCATACGTCATGGCTGTACCGGTATCGGTAGAAATCATGGCGCCAAGCATGCGCTGCGGAATTTCGCCCGCATACGGGATATAGCCCGAAATGCGGCGAAGCAGGGTACCTTCGCCATGCGTATCGTTGATGAACTCGGTGCGGAAACCAAGCAGACCGCGGGTCGGCGCATTGTACGTCAGGCGCACATAGCCGTTTTCTTCGTCCATGTTTACCATCGTGCCCTTGCGCAGGTTGAGCTTGGAGATGATGGTGCCGGAATATTCCGACGGCGCGATGCAGACAACTTCTTCGACCGGTTCCACCTTCTGGCCGTTTTCATCGCGGTGGAGAATGACTTCCGGCTTGGAAACCGCAAGTTCATAGCCTTCACGGCGCATGTTTTCAATCAGGATGGAAATGTGAAGTTCGCCTCGTCCGCTGACTTTGAAGCAGTCGGCACTTTCGGTCGGTTCTACTTCCAGACCGACGTTGACTTCGAGTTCCTTTTCCAGACGTTCCTTAATGTTACGGCTGGTTACGTATTTTCCGGAACGGCCCGCAAACGGGGACTTGTTAACGTGGAAGTTCATCGAAAGCGTCGGTTCTTCGATTGGAATGTGGGGGAGAGCTTCGATGCATTCGGGATCGCAGAGCGTATCGCCGATGGAAACGTCCGGCATGCCGGAAACAACGACGATATCGCCGGAATGGGCTTCGTTGACCGGAGTACGGGAAAGTCCCTTGTAAACAAAGAGATTGGAAATCGTTTCCTTTTCTTCCAGACCGTTCTGGTTGGTGCGAATATAGCTGCCGCCTTTTTTGAGGGTACCGCGGGTAATGCGTCCGATGCCCAGACGGCCGATATAGTCATCATAGGCCAGAGCGGAAATCTGCATCTGAGCCGGTTCCTCGTCGCGGTCCGGATAAACCGGCGTATGTTCGAGAATGGTTTCAAACAGCGGTTCGATATTTTCCGAAGGCTCCGTTAAAGAGCGGGAAACGCGTCCTTCACGGGCGACGCCGTAAAGAATCGGGAAGTCAAGCTGTTCGTCAGTCGCGTTGAGATCGATAAACAGGTCGTACACTTCATCCACAACTTCTTCGGCGCGCTGGTCTTTCTTATCAATTTTATTGATCAGAAGAATCGGCTTCAGGCCGACTTCAAGCGCTTTGGAAAGGACAAACCGTGTCTGTGGCATCGGGCCTTCCGAAGCGTCAACCAGCAGAATAACGGTATCGACCGTTCCCATGATGCGCTCCACTTCACTGGAGAAATCCGCGTGACCCGGTGTATCGACAATATTGATTTTGACGCCGTTGTGAATAACGGAACAGTTTTTTGAATAAATGGTGATTCCGCGCTCCCGTTCCAGAGCGTTGGAATCCATGACACAATCTACAACTTCTTCATTATCGCGGAAGACATCGCTCTGACGAAGGAAGGCATCCACCAGGGTGCTCTTGCCGGCGTCGACGTGGGCAATGACCGCAATATTAATAATTTTTTCTTGATCTGACATTCGGTCCTCTTTCCATTTTCAGGATAAACGTATGATTTCATGCGGCGATCAGTCAGATTGGCCGTAAAAATCAAAAGAATTATAGTCCGGGCCATAGAGGATTTCAATTCGCACTCCCGGAAGCCTTTTTCACTCCATTTTGTAAGGGGATCCACTTTTTTAAAAGGGAAGGGTGCAGTCTTAGCCAAAAATGAGATAATGAAAAAGTTCAATAACATTTTAGCCGTCTGTATAACGCTTATTTTGCCTCTTCGTCTTTTTTCGCTCGGTTCGGGCGATTTACCAGTCGATGGAAAAGTCGGATACGCCAATAAAAAAATGACAGGCAGGTCGATAAAAAAGAGATATCGACAGAAAAGAGAAATGTCGATAGAAAGGGAAGAAGGACGGCTTCTGGAAACAGGATGGTGTTTTATGGAGATAAGATACTTTAAGGATTACTCCCGTTATCTCGATCGGGATATGGAATTTAAGATGTACGGAGATTCGGGCATTCTCTGCCTGATCATTCCGTGTCAGGACGGCCGCTTCTATGAATGGGAAGACCGCAAGATGTTTGAGCTGATGAAACCGTTCATGGACGAGGGAAGAGTCCAGTTTGTGACGATCGATACGATCGATAAAGAAACCTGGTCGGACTACGGTCCCAGCGATCACCGCATGTATATGCAGGAAAGCTGGATCAACTACATCGTGAACGAACTGCTGCCTTCCGTTCATGAAAAAGCCGGCAAGGATCCGGATGAGCCGATGATGGTCATGGGCTGCTCGCTGGGCGGAACGCATGCAGCCAACCTCTTCTTCCGCTTCCCGCAGAAGTTCAATAAGCTTCTCGCCATGAGCGGTGTCTACGATCTTTCCTGCTATATTCACGATAATAACTTTGACGGCAACTTTTATCAGAACAGCCCGTTAGCCTATATGCCCAATATGGAAGCTTCGCATCCGTATATTGATCTGTACAACCAGAACAAAGGCTTCCTGGTCGTGGGACAGGGCGACTGGGAAAGCCAGACCGCCAACGATCTGCGCCGTCTGGCAGATGTTCTGTATCAGAAAGGCATCTGCACGTCCTGCTATTTCTGGGGTACGGATACGCCGCACGACTGGCCAAGCTGGGAAAAGCAGATTCTCGAATATCTGCCGCAGCTTGTCTGAACATCGATACGAAAAAAAGGCACTGGACGTCTCAGTGCCTTTTTACTTGGAAAATCTGATGATTTTCCTCCGCCAGATATGATAAAAGGAGCGGATAAATATTAAAAAGAAAGGAGGTAGTCCAGTTACCCGGACAACATAAGTATAGCCCTTTTTTAAAGGCGAATTTCGGAAGATTTGCCAAAGACGATGCCCGATAGAGGATGAAAAATGCATACAGATCAGACTGTCGACCGGACAATTGGCCTTGTTTGTACGCGCAGGAAAATCTTACAATGAAAAACGTGCAGTCCGTATATTTTTCGACTGCCGAAAGGGGAGAGCAAAATGGCACTGACAAAAGAGAAGATTCTGGTCTGGATGTCCGCCGTTAAAGACGAGCAGATGCAGACGATCTGTCTGATGGCCTGGCCGGCAGGAAGAAAAAAGGATCTGTATGCCCGTCTGCAGACTGCTGCGGCGAAAAAAGTGCGCGGTCAGCGTCTGGACTCGCTTTCCTTGCAGGAAGCAGACGATGCCTCTATTCCGTATTTAATGGAATATGTGCAGGCGGTTCGAAACCTTCCCTCCCTGTTTGTCTTCGCAGCGAAGTGCGGACGAAAAGGTGCGCTGGCCATGGATGAGGCGTTAAAAGAAGCCGCGCAGGCACTGAAAACGCACTGGCCGCAGGCGCAGTTTGAAGTGTTCAGCGACGAAAAGCAGATTCGCTCTAGCCACGTTCAGTCGTGGATGCGCAAATACCAGCTCGATGGCCAGGCCGTCTCGATGGATGAGGAAAATTCGAGAGCGCTCAAAACGGCTGCGCTGCTCGGCTCTGTCCTTTTTCTCGAAACCAGACCGAATGTCCAGAAAGAGGATCCAGACGCTTTACTTGAATCGAATGAGCCTGCTTCGCGCTGGAGTGAGGAGAGCCTGAAGTCCTTGCAGGCGCAAAACGAAAAGCTTCGCCTGCACGTACAGATCGATCCGTCCTGGCATCTTCTGGATGTTGAAGATGTGTATGCGAAGCTGCTCGCACAAAATAACGGCTCCCATATGGCACAGGATAAGTCATCCAAAGCCCGCCCCGTCAAAAAGGCGGGGAAAAAGAAAGCGACTCCCAAAAAGGAAAGCGACAGATCGGGAGAATCCCTTGCTGCAGGTACGCTTTCGAGCGATTCCGCTGACGAAAAAACGCTTCGGGCTCAATTCGCGGTGCTTTTTGCGTTGCAGCCGCAATGGAAAAAAGGGTCACTTCTCGAGCGCTGGATGAAAAAGGGCCTGCAGCCTGGAACACTTGAAGCGCTCGTTGAACTTGCCGGCAAGCAGATGCCCTATGAAAGTCTGTCGACGCTGAATCCCGCCAAAATCGAAGCCCAGTACGGAAAGCTGATGGAAGAGCAGGACCGGAAAAATCAGTCTCTGGATGAACAGGCTCTGAAAAAAACCGAAAGCCGGGTACTGACAGGTATTCAAAAACTGGAGAAAACGATTCTCGATGGTGCTCTTCCCAAACGGGCTGAATGTCTGGCTTCCTATTTTGAACAGGACGCGTTTCAAAACGATCTGAAAACCCGTGTCCGAACGGTCCTAACCGAATGGAGCGCGGCTTCGCTTTCAAACCCGCCGCGGAAAAGTCTGCTTCTGATTGAAGAAGAAAACGGTCTGTACGGGTACTGGCTTTATGACGCATTGAATTTTTCTATGCGTCTGGGCGATCCAGATGTTTTCAGAGAGATCGAAAACGAGCGTTCGATCCATATGGAATACGATCAGCTTGGCGACTGGATTTCAAAGATCAGTAAAATACGTCCGCTCTGTCGGATTTACGCCTGTCCTTCCGTATTAAAAGGCATTCGCCGTCATCTTCTTCTGGAAAATGCCTACCTTCCGCTTTCGGTCCTGACGGATGAACAGGAAAAACAGCTTCGTCAGATCCAGACAATTACCAAAGATGGAAACGACAGCGATCGCGCCGCCGGGACAGCTGATCCGCAAAACCTTCTGTTCTTATCGGATAAAGGCATGCAGACCGAAGGGCCTGCTGTGTCGTTTCTGGATCCGGAAACCTTTGATCGCCTGAGTCGGAAAGAGAAAAAGCGGCTGCTCGATCTGCCGCTTGAACTCGATGAACTTCGACTGACCGCCAGACTTCTGCTTGCGGGCGTTTCCTTTTTGGAAATGCAGGATACGCTGCAGCAGCAAGGAAGTCTGCTTCGTCTGGCCGATCGTGTGCTCCTGCCGTATCCAAAACGAAAATGGGTTGAAGAAATTCGTAACCCGGAAATCGCACAGATCTTCCTTTCCAAATCGCTGAAGCCTTCTGCAAGGCAGGAAATCATTTCGCTGGTCCACGGCGGACTTTCTGGAAAGTGGATGAACGAGAATCTGCATTCGAATATGAGTGCAGCGAAAATTGAGCGGATCGTCAAGGGCTATCCCGGAAATCGCCTGCCCAGAGGCTGGATCGATGCCGCGCAAAAAGTCGAAGAAATCCAAACGGGAAAGGATCCCGAAAATGAAGGGGAAGAATATCCTTCCGCTTCTTCGAAATGGATCGTTCTGGATTCCGTTCTGGCCGGGCAGATGCTCGATAAACGCGCTGCCTTCTTTCCTGAATCGAGTGCTCTGCAGAGGATGGAACAGCTGGCCCTGCTGGATGCTTCGCTGGCTTCAAACGTCCTGCTCGAAACCATTGCCCAATGGGATACGAAACTACAAGACCAGACGGAAGACTGACCGTCTGGTTTTTGTTTTGCCAAGTTTCGATGAGCAGATCCTGGCGAGGAGGACGCTTGAATTTGAAACCGGGAAGCAGGAAAGGATAAAGAAAAGCCGGTCACATGGACCGGCCAGACTTTTAAAGGGACTGGGAAATCGAGCAGAACACAAGGAAAAAGGGTTTATCGATTAAGCGCCGACGAGTACGACTTCCTTAAGTTCCGGGAATTCATCCAGCAGAAGCAGACGGATTCCCGTCGAGAAATCTTCACCGGCCATCATGCATCCGGCGCACGCACCCAGGAAGGTGACGTAGGCGATGCCGTCTTCGTCAATGCCCAGCAGCTGCACGTCGCCGCCGTCCATCTGAATGTACGGACGAATCTTTTCGACAATGCCTTCGGCGCGTTCTTCCCAGACGTTGCGCTGTTTGCGGGTCAGCTTTTCGCCTTCCGCAAGCGGATGAATTGTATAGGTGCCGTCGTCTTCGCTGACGACTTTATGCTCAGCCGATGCGGCAGCGTCTTCTGCGCTGGCGTTTTCACTGGCTTCTGCCTTCGCGTTTTCTGTATTTTCTTCAACGGATTCGGCTGCTTTGGGAGCAGCTTCCGTTTTTACTTCTTTTTCATCGGATTGAAGATCTTTTGTTTCGGACATGACAGTTCCTTCCTTTCCTTAAAAGACTGAATCATTGGATCATAAAAAAGATTTTAATCCCAAACTGGATTCCGGTTCAAAAAACTCTTTGAATGGATTTGGGCGAAAGGGGCGGTGTGACTGAATTGCCGGGTCTACATGGACCAGAGAAAGACTGGGGCCATAAGAAAGGGAATGAGCAGACCGAGAATAAAGCCGCCGACGACTTCGACAATTTTGTGACCAAGAACCGTCTTGAGTTTCTGCGTATAGAGCGGGCTGTTTAAAGAGAGCGTGCCTGAAGAGCGAAGATCCTTGATCAGCTCCTGAGTCAGTTCAATATTCTTGCCCGTGTAATAGCGAACATGGCACGCGTCGTACATGACGATCAGGGAAAATACTGCGGTAACCGCAAAGAGCGCGGAGTTGAAGCCTTCCTGCATGCCAATCGCAATCGACAGAGCGGTCACGGTTGAAGAATGCGAGGAGGGAAATCCGCCGGACGCAATCGCCTGACTCCAGTCCCATTGACCAGTACGGAAATAATGTACCGGAATTTTGAGAATCTGCGCGAGAAAGGCGGAAAACAGCGCGGTCAGCAGCGGGAAAAGAGATGAAGGAAGCATAATTTCTCCTCACGGCTCATCATGAACCGCTTTTATTGTACCCGCTCTGAAAAAATGCGGACGTTTTTTGCGCAGGTGCTCTTCGACAGGCTGAGGGCGCTTTCCTTTGTTTTGAAAATGGTATACTACCCGTGTCAGTCAGGAGGAAAAAATTTTGATTAAACTTGATCTGTCTCACGCAAAACTGAACGAGGCCTGCTCAGCCTGGAAAGACCAGGTTGCCATGTACGACAAACAGCTCGTCGAAGGCACCTGCAAAGGCAACGACTTCATCGGCTGGATGACCTGGTTCGAAGACTATGACCGCGATGAATTCGCCCGCATCAAAGACTGCGCAAAGCGCATTCAGAAAAACAGCGACGTTCTCGTTGTCTGCGGCATCGGCGGAAGCTATCTCGGCCCGCGTGCTGCAATTGAAATGATCAACGGTCTTTACCCCGAAGACCAGAAAGTAGAAGTCATCTACACCGGAAACACTTTCTCTTCTACCTACATTGCTCAGGTGATGAACTACATCAAGGACAAACGCGTAACGGTAAACGTTATTTCCAAGTCCGGAACTACGACCGAAACATCCATCGCGTTCCGTATTCTTGAACAGTTCATGCACGAAAAATACGGAGATGAAGCGAAAAACCGCATTGTCGCAACGACCGACCGTGCCCGCGGCACCCTCAAAACGCTTGCCGACAAAAAAGGCTACGAAACCTTTGTCATCCCAGATAATATCGGCGGACGCTTCTCTGTAATTACTCCAGTCGGTCTGCTTCCAATCGCCGTTGCTGGCATCAGCATCGATGATCTGATGAAAGGTCTCGCTGACGGCATGAAAGAATACGGCGACGCCGATGTCGACAAGAACCCGGCTTACCAGTATGCCGTTGCCCGCCGCATTCTGCAGAACATGGGCTACGATGTAGAACTTTTCGTAGAATACGAACCGCAGATGCAGAAAGTCGCTGAATGGTGGAAACAGCTCTTCGGCGAATCCGAAGGCAAGGACGGTCTGGGTATTCTCCCGGATTCCGCTGTCTTCTCGACCGATCTGCACTCCCTTGGCCAGTTCGTTCAGGACGGCAAGAAAGTTCTGTTTGAAACGAACCTGTACGTCGATCAGCCAGCCCTCGACATCACCTTCCCGCACGATGACGAAAACCTGGACAACATGAACTATCTCGCCGGCAAGAGCATTGACTGGGTCAACAAGATGGCTGCCAAAGGCACCCTGCAGGCCCATGAAGTGACCGGAAATGTTCCAAACATTCTCATGACTATGCCAGGCATGACCGCTTACGATTTCGGCAACATGTGCGCCTTCTTCTTCAAGGCCATCGCTATGACTACGCTGCTCAACGGATCCAACCCGTTCAACCAGCCAGGCGTTGAAGTCTACAAGAAGAACATGTTCAAACTGCTCGGCAAAGAATAGTCGAGAGTTCAGGCAAGCGCGTTTCCATTTCGAAAACCCGTTTTGATTCCCCAGAGATGAGCAGACTGTCTTCAGTTCGCTCATTTTTTTTGCGCTTTCTTAAAAAGACAGCCGGATCCAGGAAGGATGCGTTCGATCCGGACGCAGAAAAGCGCAAAATGGAAATCCGGCAGGGCTGCTTTCAAAAAGCCGGCCTAAGCGCGGGTTCAGCGAATGGAAAACGTCAAAAGTATGGAATACGTTTGACATAAAATACAACGTGACATGAAAAAATAAACAATCTGCCCATTTTCCTCCTTTACCGGGTATATGTTGGATACGTATTGCCCGGCTATGGATTTGACAATCCGGAAAATGTGCAGATTTTTCCTTTGGGTAAGGCAGAACAGGCGTCTTCGAGGACTTCGAAGAATATGCCCTTTTTGTGAACTGCAGGATCACGAATGACAGTCCGGGAATACAGAGAGGAAAAGGAGAAGAAAGGATGAAGAAAAGGAAAATGCCGCTTGCCGAATGGCTGTCGATTAAAGTGGCGAAAAATCCGTCGCAGGTCGTACTGGCGATCATTTTGCTGTTCAACGTGATTTTCTTTCTGGTCGCCGCTCTGATCATCGACAACCTGGCGCTGCCGGGAACGGAAACGCTTGGCTTCTGGGAGTCGCTCTACTATTCCGTCATGATGGTACTCGATGCGGGCAACGCGGATACCGTTGTGGATATGGCGACCGGATCCAAGAAAGTTCTGGCGGTCGTATGCATTGTGATTGTCATCATCGGCATGGTGATTTTTACCGGCGCCGTGATCGGTTACATTACCAACTACATTTCCGACTTTGTGGACAACTCGTGTACGGGAAATCATGCACTGAACATTTCCGGTCATCTCGTCATTCTGAACTGGAATAACCGGGCTTCGGAAATTATCAACGACCTGCTGTTCTGCCCGACTCCGCAAAAAGTTGTCGTTCTGACCGACGGTCAGGTGGAAGAGATCAAAAAGGAAATCAGCGAACGCATACAGGATACGATTCACCGGGAAAATACCAGGCTGCACAGAAAATGCCAGAAAATGGGATGGCTGGAAGGGAATATGTATTACCGGCGCAACCGGATTTATGACAATCTGACGGTGATCGTTCGGCAGGGCGATGTCTTTTCTTCCAAGCAGCTCAACGATATTGCCTTAAAGCACTCCCGTGCGGTCGTCATTCTCGTCAATGACACAGCAGGGCGCGTATGCAAGTTTGAACAGAGAGATCTGGAACAGGAAAAGCAGAAAGGCAATCCGCAGATCATCAAGACGCTTATGCAGGTAGCGGACATCACATCCAGTCAGGAATCGGATGACGATCAGAAAATTATTGTCGAAATTTCCGATCCCTGGACGGAAAAGCTCGTAGAAAAAATCATTCATTACAAACAGGTGCGGGGCAAATGCAATATCGTACCGATTCGCGTCCACGAAGTGCTCGGCCGCATTCTCTCCCAGTTCTGCCTGATGCCTGAACTCAATAAGGTCTATACCGAACTGTTCTCCAACCAGGGAACTACGTTTCAGGTCGAGGAGCGAACGGTGTTTGATGATCCAGCCTATATCAGCGAATATCTGCCGTCCCATCCCTGCGCGATTCCGCTCAGTTCGATGGACTCCGGCGGCCGTCATTATTTCTTCTATTCGGCTTCGGATGAGAAGTACATGAAAGTCACCGAACCGGCCCGGAAATGCCATGTCACGGCTAAACTCAATCCCGATTACTGGATTGAGCAGAAAAACGTCATTATCCTCGGGCACAATTCCAATTAAACTGTACCTCGTAATCTGGACACAAAATAGAGAGTAACCCTGTCCTATGGACAGACAAAACAGAGTGTTCCCGATTACAGTACAGTTCTTCTTTTTCTAAAACGCTCTCGTGTCTGATCCGTGTAAATGAGACACTACCTGTATCAACTATCCGCTGCAGGAGGTAATCAACATGACAAGTCGCCGTTTTACTGATGAGGAGATCAGACTCCTCGAAGCCAATCCCAATACTCAGTTCGTTTCCGATTCCATGATCCGTTTCACCCAGGAATTCAAAGACGAACTCTGGCAGGCTCTTCAAAATGGATCCAGCCCTAAAGCCTTCTTCAGGAATAAGGGGTATGATCCCAAAATTCTTGGAGATTCCAGAATCTATAACGCTGCAGACAGGTTAGCCCGTAAGAAAGCTAAGCAGACCGTTTCTCCAGACCAGTCAAAGGATGTTGAAAGCCTTTCTGCTGAGATCAGAAGTCTAAAAGCAGAGCTGAATGCTCTAAAAAAAATTATCTTACTGGCCAATTCCAGGAAGTAGAGGCACTTGTCATGAATGTACCCAGCAGTAGATTTCGGCTGATTCAGTCAATCTGCAGTGATCCGGATAACCATATGTCTGTCTCTGAGCTCTGCGCCCTGAACAATGTCAGCCGCTCTGGTTATTACAACTGGCTGAAACAGGAAGAAGCCCGGAGAGCCCGTGAAGAGCAGGATCGCAAAGACTTTGAGCTAATTCTTGGAGTGTTTACCTCAAACCGATATCCAAGAGGAGCACAGGGCATTTACATGGGTTTGCAGCACCAGGGGATTACGATGAACCTCAAGAAAATCAGACGTCTTATGAAGAAATTCCATCTTGTCTGCCCGATACGTAAGGCAAATCCGTACCGCCGTATGGCCAAAGCACTGAAAACCAGTAATGTCGCACCTGACCTGGTAAAGCGGGAATTTGAGCTGCATGGTCCCCACTCAATCCTTCTGACAGACATTACTTATATCCAGTATTCCGGATCCGCCTGCTATCTCTCAACAATTCTGGATGCGTATACCAAGCAGATTCTGGCATGGCGTCTCAGCCCTTCACTGGAAGTGGATTTCGTCATGGAAACGGTCAAAGATCTGATGAAGAACCACGGATCTGAACTTAATACAGACTCCATCATTCACTCCGATCAAGGCTGCCACTATACCAGCTACAGCTTTATTGATCTGGTAAGGAGCCACAAGCTGCGCCAATCGATGAGCCGCCGTGGAAACTGCTGGGATAACGCACCAATCGAGAGTTTTCACGGCCACATGAAGGATGACCTTAAAATCAGAATCAAGGCGATGTCTTCATTCGATGAGGTAAAGGCCGCAATCACAGAATGGCTCGATTACTACAACAACAGACGTTATCAGTGGCAGCTGGCCAGGCTGGCTCCCAACGAGTTTTACCAGTACCAGGTAACAGGTGTATATCCGATTTCCGGAGTTACCGTTCCCTCAGAACACCTGGATTCCTAAGGAGTTCTGAGGGGAAAAATCGGCGGTGCCCCTCCCGGAAGACCCAGTGCAGTTCGCTTAACCAAAAGACCAGTCATTGACCAGAGGTAAAGATACAGATAGTTTTACTCTCTTTTAAATTGTCCTTGACTTGGGGTACCCTTCATACCACTTCTCATACCACTTCCTTTCTGCTTGTTCGAGTTTTTTTAACAGAAGATTCTCCCTTCGCAGAAGTTCATTTTCTGACTCCAGCTGTTTGATTCGTCGTGAAGCCATTTCCTCATTTGTCAGATCCGCTTCCTGCTTTCGCTTTCCTCGATGGTCTTCCAGCGCTTCGTTGCCCTGGCTGGCAGCCTTCCGGACCCAGTTATAAATCTGTGTATACGTGCAGCCAAAATGATGAGCGGTTTTCTGATAATCCTTATCATTTTCAAGACACCACTTTACCGCTTCGATTTTCTGCTCTTTGGTGAATGATTTTGCGGATTGCTTCTTCTTACGATTTGCCACTTTAGTTCCTCCTTTATTTGGAGAAATAGTATCGGCTTTCATCCAGTCTCGGATTACTGAGACAGCAGAAATATGATATTTCAGACAGAGTTGACTCAAAGATGCTTGCCCTGAACGATATTCCGCAATCACTTTCTGTTTCAGCTCAGAAGAATATTCTTTATTTACGCTAGGTGTGATCAATCCCGTGGCAGCATCACGCATATAGATCCCAACCCATTTGGTGATCGTGTGCGGATCAAGAATGCCGTACTGTTTGCAGAGTTCACCAGACCCCACACCGGAGATATATTGTTGAACACATTCCAGCTTGGTTTCAGGAGAAAATTTGGATTTTCGTCCCATAAGAAAAGCTCCCTTTCTAGAAGAACACGTTTGTATAATTCACGTGTCTGTTCGCCGGGGAGCTTATCAAACTGCTTCCGCAGAAGTGGGCATGCGTTCTTCTTTCTGAGTTTTATTTTTTATGGTCTGGAAGACGATTTTTGCGGACAGGTTCTAAGCCGAATCGAGCACGTAAATCATCCGATTCGTACAATGGATAGCCCGGCTGAGGAAGGGGCAAAAAGGGCATGGGCTTTCAATTTTTTCAATGTCTGGCGTGAGAATTTCGAATCCTGTAAAGAAGAATGGCCGGAACGTATAAAGATTTACCATTGTTCGAAAAGATTACAGTAAATGTAAAAACAACTGTATGTAAAGGCTTACAGATATTTACACTTTTGTGCAGTCCGAAGAAAGCGCATAAAGACACCCTGTGTTAAGTTGGACTAACCGCGTGAACGGGCCGGCCAATTGAATTCACTTTCAAAAAGAATTGCGTTGCGTCATAATAAACACGTATGTAGATACATTCAAAAGGAGGAAATACTCTACATGGCAGAAAAAGTAGAAAAAATTTTCCAGTCCATGGATGGTAACACAGCTGCTGCCCATAACGCCTATGCGCTGACGGACATGAGCTGCATTTACCCGATCACACCATCTTCCCCGATGGCTGAATCCATGGATGCCTGGGCTAGCCAGGGCCGCAAGAACACTTTCGGTGAAGTCGTTAAAATTGCGGAACTGCAGTCTGAAGCCGGTGCATCCGGTGCCGTTCACGGTGCTGCACAGGCCGGTGTTCTCCCAACAACATTTACCGCATCTCAGGGTCTTCTTCTGATGATCCCGAATATTTACAAATGGGTTGGTGAAAACCTTCCAGTTGTACTTCACGTTGCGGCTCGTTCCCTTGCAAGCCGTTCTCTGAACATTTTCGGTGACCACTCTGACGTATATGCTGTTCGTCAGACCGGTATCCCAATGCTGGCCAGCCATTCCGTACAGGAAGTCATGGACCTTGCCGGTGTTGCTCACCTTGCCGCCATCAAGGCCCATACACCGTTCCTTCACTTCTTCGACGGTTTCAGAACTTCTCACGAAGTAGACAAGATCGAAGTTTTCGATACAGACAAATACAAAGATCTGATCGACTACGAAGCTCTTGCTGAATTCAAGAAAAACGCTATGCAGCCGCATACGAACCCTGTTACACGCGGTGCCAACGAAAACGATGACATCTTCTTCCAGGGCGTAGAAGCTCGCAACGCACACTATGCAAACGTACCTGCAATCGTAGCTGACTACATGAAGAAAATCAGCGAGATCACAGGCCGTGAATATGCTCCTTTCACTTACTATGGTGATCCAGAAGCAGAAAACATCATCATCGCTATGGGTTCTGTAACCGAGACCGCTAAGGAAACCATCGATGAACTGAACAAAGCCGGTGAAAAAGTCGGCATGATCAAAGTTCATCTGTTCCGTCCGTTCTCCACAGAATACCTGGTTGACGTTCTTCCTTCCACCGTTAAGAAAATTGCTGTTCTTGACCGTTCCAAAGAAGGCGGCGCCCTCGGCGAACCTCTGTACCTCGATGTTGTAGCTGCTCTCAAGGACAAAGACATCCAGATCATCGGCGGACGCTATGGTCTTGGAAGCCACGATACAGCTCCAAAACACATCAAGGCTGTATTCGATCACCTCAAAGGCGACGAACTCAAAAACGGATTCACCCTCGGTATCGTGGACGATGTTACCAACACATCCCTCCCGTTCGATGATTCCTTCGTAATTGATGACGGCAAGACAACCGAGTGCCTCTTCTGGGGTCTTGGATCTGACGGTACTGTATCCGCCAACAAGTCTTCCATCAAAATCATCGGTGACAACACCGACATGTACGCTCAGGGCTACTACGCTTACGACTCCAAGAAGGCCGGCGGCGTAACGCGTTCCCACCTGCGTTTCGGAAGCGAACCAATCCATAAAACGTACTACATCAACAACGCCGACTTCATTTCCGTATCTCTGGACTCCTACATGTTCAAATACGATCTGGCCAACAACCTGAAGAAAGGCGGAACCTTCCTGCTCAACACTTCCTTTGACAAGGACGAAATCGTTAAGCACATGCCTAACCGTCTGAAAAAGGAACTCGCTGACAAGGATGCTAAGTTCTACATCATCGATGCCAACAAGATTGCCGGCGAAATCGGAATGGGTCGTCGTACCAACACCATTCTGCAGTCTGCATTCTTCGCGCTGAACCCTCAGATTCTGCCATACGACACAGCTGTTGATCTGATGAAGAAAGCAGCGAAGAAATCCTATGGCAAGAAGGGCGACGATATCGTTCAGCTCAACTACAAAGCCATCGACATGGGTAAAGACGGACTTGTTGAAGTTGCAGTAGACAAAGCCTGGTCTGACCTGCCTGTAAGCGAACTCCGTCAGCCGACCGGCAACGCTTACTGGGATGAATATGCAGCTCGCATCAACGGCCTCGAAGGCTACAACATGCCTGTTTCCTCCTTCACCAAACACGGTGTTCTTGACGGAACCATGCAGAACAACGCTGCATTCAACGAAAAACGTGCCATCGCCGTTAAAGTTCCGGAATGGGATCCTGAAAACTGCATTCAGTGCGGATTCTGCTCCTTCGTCTGCCCGCATGCTACAATCCGTATCTTCGCGCTGACACCGGAAGAAGTAAAAGACGCTCCGATGGAATTCGCTACGCTGCCTCTGATGGGCAAGAAAGATACCGACCTGCGTTTCCGCGTTCAGGTATCTCCAAGCAACTGCGTAGGCTGCGGTCTGTGCGTTTCTGAGTGCCCGGGCAAAAAAGGCAACAAAGCCCTCAAGATGGTTGATGTCAACTCCCAGCTCGAGTACGATCCGCTGGCTGACTACCTCTTCAAGCACACCGAATACAAATCCGATCTGTTCCCGAAATCCACAATCAAGGGTTCCCAGTTCCAGATGCCTTACTTCGAAGTACCTGGATCCTGCCCAGGATGCGGTGAAACGCCTTACTACCGTCTGGCTTCCCAGCTCTTCGGTAAAGACATGCAGATTGCCAACGCTACAGGATGCTCGTCCATCTACTGCGGTGCCAACCCGTCTACTCCGTTCGTAAAAGACAAAGACGGCAACGGAACTGCATGGGCAAACTCCCTGTTCGAAGACAACGCTGAATTCGGTTACGGTATGGCTCTTGCCAACAACCTGAACAAGGCGAAGATCCTGAAGATCATGGAAGACAACCTGGATAAGGTTGCTCCGGAACTGAAGGAAAAAATGGAAGCGTACATCGCTGCAGGCAACGATCGCGACAAACAGAGAGCTCTTGAACCAGAAATCAAGAAACTCGTCGCAGAAGCTGACTACGATGAAGACGTTAAGTCCCTCGCTGGATATGACCTGGTTGACAAGTCCAACTGGATCGTCGGCGGCGACGGATGGGCTTACGATATCGGATACGGCGGACTTGACCACGTTCTGGCGAACAACGTAAACGTAAACGTCCTCGTTCTGGATACCGAAGTTTACTCCAACACAGGCGGACAGGCTTCCAAGTCTACTCCGAGATCCTCTGTTGCTAAATTCGCTGCTGGCGGTAAGACCACTGCGAAGAAAGACCTTGGCCAGATTGCCATGACTTACGGACACGTATATGTTGCTTCCGTCTGCATGGGTGCTGACAAGAACCAGACTCTGAAAGCCTTCCAGGAAGCTGAAGCTTACGATGGACCATCCCTGATCATCGCTTACGCACCTTGCGCTGAGCACGGTATCAAGGGCGGCCTCGGCAACCATCAGCAGGTTCAGAGAGAAGCTGTTGAATGCGGATATGTTGACCTGTACCGTTACAACCCGGAAAACAAGGAACACCCGCTCACAATTGACTCCAAGAAAGAACCTGACTACTCCAAGATGGAAGCCTTCATGCTCAAGGAAGCTCGCTATGCACAGCTGGCTAAACTGAAAGGCAAAGAAGAATCCGATGCAATGTTCGCAAAAGCTGCTGCTGATGCAAAACGTCGCAGAGATCGTCTGAAAGCCATCGAAAAAGAAGGACTCTAAGTCGAACGTTTCGCTGAATCCTACTGAATAAACAACTGGACCGATTCTTTTCGTAAGAAACGGTCCTTTTGTCGTTTTCTGAAAAATCAGTCCATTCGCGGATCGGAAAAGCGGGTAGGCTGATGTGTAAGTCTGTGGTATAAATTCCGTATGCGGATAGATTTGAAATCCATATCCGATACAAAGAGGAATCTGAGATATGAAACGAAACAGAGACGTTTTAAAACGAGATAAAAAGAAATACAGAACATCGTCGACACAGCGGCTGAGGGCACTTTCGCTGTGTCTGTGCGGTGCGCTCATTCTTATGAGCGGCTGTTCGAATGCATCGTCCAGTACGAACACGGCCAGTTCTTCGAGCAGTGTCTCCAGCGCACAGACCCAAACTCCAAAATTGGGCTCGAGCGAGGATTCGGGTACAGAGAAAGGGAAGACCGGCAAACGGGTTCGCCTTACACTCGATCAGGCTCTGACAAAGAAAAATAAGGATGAGCAGTTTGTTCTGCTCTATGTCAAGGACGACTGTTCGTACTGTGCCGAGTTCGATACCGTCCTCAATGAATTTCTGAAAGACCACCCGCTGACGGTTTATGAAGTATCTCTGACCCAGGCAGAAGAAATGTACATTCCGGAAGATCGGGAAACGATGCTCGAGTATCTGACCGCCGGCGTCGGTCGAACACCTGCGCTCTATTACATTGAGTCTCAGGATAAGGTCAATCTTCTCGACCATACCGCAGATAATTATTCTCTCGACGGACTCAGACAGTTTGTAGAAAAATACGATCTGGAACGGCTGAACTAGCCGTTCTTTTTATTTGAGCGCAAGAAGGCGGGAACTGGTAAGCCGTTCTAATCAAAATCGACAGCGACAAGTCCAGTGCAATTTTGAAAAACTGTGAAATAAAACTGCATACGCGTGATAAAAAATGGAAAAGACTGTAAAAAGATGAATTTGTATACCAGTCGCTGAACGTATGTGCAGGATAAATAGACACGAACATTTGCACTATTTGTAAAAATTAATAAAAATCCTTACCGATTCAATACATTTTACACTTTTTGTGAAAGCGCTTTTTTCCGTTTTAACTATTGTTTAAAATAGTCGTAGGTCTCAGACCGCTTTCAGTTTTCCGGATTCGGGCAAATTATGACGGAAAACAAACCTAAGAAAGGAAGGATTCTGTGAAATTCCATAAAAGATTTGCGCTGGCTGCACTTTCTGCTGCGACTTCTTTAGGAACGGTTGTTACCGCTATGCCGGTGACGATTCAGGCTGAAGAAGTGAATTCCAACGCAATTTCCAAAGTTGAAAAGGGTTCGAAAGACAACGTGATTAACGTTACCTTCGCGGATGGCAATCAAGGGCGGATTACATTTCTCGAAGAAAGCATCTTCCGTTACAACATCGACCCAACCAAGCAGTTCTCGAAGTATGCAACGGATAGCGGCACTGCCAAAATCCAGGCACAGCCGGATGAATCGGGTACGTATACGCATCCAGCCGCTTCGATTGCAGAAGATGATGCTAAATTCACCATTTCCTGCGGCACTACGAAAATTGAATTTTCAAAAACCGACGGCAAAATGACCGTCAAATCCGGCGATAAGACGGTTATGCAGGAAAAGGAACCGCTTATCCTTTCGCCAAGCGGAACCGCGCAGAAACTCGTCTCCAATGAAGGCGAAGATTTCTATGGCGGCGGTACCCAGAACGGACGTTTCGTTCATACCGGCGAATCGATCTCCATTTCCAATACGAACAACTGGACCGATGGGGGCGTCGCTTCGCCAAACCCGTTCTACTGGTCCACAAACGGTTACGGTGTGCTGCGCAACACCTTCAAACCAGGTACGTATGATTTTGGTAAAACTACCGACGGCACCGTTTCCGCTCAGCATGAAGAGCGGGAATTCGACGCCTACTATTTCGTATCTGGCGCCGATGAAAAGGCACAGGTGTCCAAAGACCTGCTGCAGGATTACTTCAAAGTTACCGGCAATCCGGTTCTGCTTCCAGAATATGCGTTCTATCTGGGCCATCTGAACTGTTACAACCGTGACTCCTGGGATACAACCGGCAGTAAAGGATGGACAATCAAAGGCAGCGAACCTTCAACTTCTGCGGGAACTACGCTTTATGAAAACGGTATGGCATCCGGATACATTTTGCCAGAAGGAACTCATGCGGAATCTCTGAACGGCGTAAAACCGACCGTCAATGCAGACAAATTCAAAGCAGCGGATGCGCCGCGTGAGTATTCAGCTCGTGCGGTTATCGACCGTTATCAAGCTAACGATATGCCATTTGGCTGGTTCCTGCCAAACGATGGTTATGGATGCGGCTATGGCCAGAATGGTTACGATCAGTCAGGCGGAACAGAAGCCGAACGACAGGCTTCTCTGGATGCCAACCTGCAGAACCTGCACGATTTCACCGAATATGCCAATGCACATGGCGTATCGACCGGTCTCTGGACACAGTCCAACCTGTCTCCAATCGCTTCCGAAAAACAGCAGCTCGTTCGTGACTTCAGGGGCGAGGTAAACACAGGCGGTATTACTACGCTTAAAACCGACGTAGCCTGGGTAGGTTCGGGCTATACCTTCGGTCTGAACGGCATCAAAACCGCTTACGATATCGTAACGGGCGACGTTTCCACTCGTCCAAACATTGTTACCCTAGACGGCTGGGCCGGAACACAGCGTTACGGTGCAATCTGGACCGGCGACCAGTACGGCGGAAACTGGGAATACATCCGTTTCCACATTCCGACATATATTGGTCAGTCCCTCTCCGGAAACCCGAACATTGGATCCGATATGGACGGTATTTTCGGCGGTGCACCAATTATCGCTACTCGTGACTACCAGTGGAAGACGTTCACCACGACTATGCTGGACATGGACGGCTGGGGCTCCTATGTTAAATCTCCATACACCCATGGCGATCCGTATACCGGCATCTCCAGAATGTACCTCAAGCTGAAAGCTCAGCTGATGCCATACATTTATACATCTGCCGCTTCGGCTGCCAACATTGAATTTGGCAAGGACGGCACCGGCAACAATGACCAGGGTCTGCCAATGATCCGTGCCATGATGCTCGCGGATGATTCCGACTATGCCGCTTCCAAAGCAACACAGTATCAGTATCTGTTTGGCGACGCGTTCCTCGTTGCTCCAGTTTATCAGGATACCGAGATGGATGAAGAAACCGGAAATGACGTTCGTAACGACATCTTCCTGCCAGGCGACGAAAACGATACCTGGATCGACTACTTCACCGGCGAACAGTACAAAGGCGGCCAGATCATTTCCAACTTTGACGCACCGCTCTGGAAACTCCCGCTCTTCGTTCGCGGCGGAAGCATTATTCCAATGTACGAAGAAAACAACAACCCGGTAGCCATTTCCGAAGACAACCCGGATGGTCTCGACAAGACAAAACGTATTGTTGAATTCTATCCGCAGGGAACAACAGACTACACCTTGTACGAAGATGACGGCATGACCGCCAACTCGACCATTACAGAAGATGATGACTACGGCACGATCAACTCCATCAACTACGGCGATCATGTCGAAACGCACTTTACTTCCGCTGTAAACGGCGATAAGGCAGTATTAACCGCTGAAGCCAGCAAGGGTACATACGAAGGCTACGATTCCAACCGCCAGACCAAGTTTGTTGTGAACGTATCCAAGAAGCCGACATCCGTTCAGATCAACGGTGCGGCAGGAAATGAAGTCGCTTCGCTTGATGCGTTTGAAAAGCTTGGCGAAAACGAATCCGGCTGGTTCTACGATGCAGAGCCAGAAATGAACAAATACGCTGGTGATGAAGACTTTGCGAATATGCATATCATCAATGCACCGAAAGTTTACGTGAAGTTTGCGAAAACGGATGTAAACAAAAACGCGCAGACCGCAACCATCAACGGTTTCGAAAATACGCAGGCATCCGGCAAGGATGTTCTCGTTGAGTCGATCCCGGCTCCAGTTCTGAGTGCTCCGGCAGAAGATAAAATTACTTCTTCTTCGATCGAACTTTCCTGGCCGGCAGTAGACGGCGCAACTGGTTATGACGTAATGGTCGGCAGCCAGATCTACCACACAGAAAAACCAAAACTGAAACTCAGCGATCAGCCATTCAATACCGCGTTTACGTTCAAGGCCAGAACCAGAACGGCAGACGGCTATTCCAACTGGTCCAGTGAACTCACCGTTTCTACTCTGGATGACCCGTGGAGAAATACCCCGACACCAGAAAGCATTACCTGGACTGGCGATATTTACGGCAACCACGATCCAGAACTTGCCTTTGACCACATTTATCAGTCCGGCGACGGCGGCTTCCACTCCGGCGGAAAAGCCATCGGCGAAAGCATGACCGTAGATCTTGGTCTGATCTATGATCTCGATTCGATCGAATACTATCCGCGTGACGACCGCGGCAACGGTACCGTAACGTCCATGGATATCGCCCTCTCTCTGGATGGCGTACACTGGACCGATCTGGAGCGCCAGAACTGGGAACGCAGTGCCGAGACAAAAGTTGTTGACCTGAAAACGGCCAGCAATTCCGCAGCACGTTATGTCCGTCTGATTCCAAGAGCTTCGGTAGGCAATTTCTTCTCTGCCAGCGAAATCCGCATCAATAAGAAAGACGGAACCAACGGCTGGGCATTAGGAAGCAACCTGCAGCGTGCAGAAGTCAGCGATGCAGACTACTCGAACATGAAGAACTATCTGGGTCTCCAGAAATCCGAACCAGACACTTCGACATTCGACAGTCAGATCGCAGCGCATCATGCGGACCTGAACAACAACAACATTTACGACGTATACGATTACTCTTTCACCATGAAGGCACTCGATGGCGGAACGACCAAGGCAGGCGAACCGTCCGGCAACCTGTTCTTCATGGCCGACAAGACGACCTTCAATGCAGGAGATATCGTTACCGTTTCGCTTTACGGCAACAATATCCAGAATGCCAATGCTCTGGGTGCTCTCTTCAATTACAGCACGGACACGTTTGAAGCCCTCGTTCCAGGCGGAACATCCGGTGTAACCGGTTCACCGTTCCTTGGCGATATGGAAGACCTCAGCCGTGTAAGAACGTATACTGACAAGCACGGTACAGTCAACGTGGCCTTCGCTAACCGAGGAGATAAAGCCCTCTATTCCGGTACCCGTGTAGTGGCTGCCTTCCAGCTGAAGGCGAAGAAAGCCGGCACCAGTGCGGATATCAACCTGGCGCAGAACACAATGGTGATCGGCCCGACCGGTTCCTGCATCGATCGCACCTACGAGCATGGATTTGATCCAGATTCCGTTCCTGCTCCGCAGGATAAAGTGCTCGCACGTTCGGATCTGAACATGACGATCACCAACGAAGCCCTGCCAACGGATGACGGTACAAACGTACAGACTCTTATCCAGCAGGAAAACTTCGACGGACTCTTTAACGGCTCGGACGGCCGCGACTTTGAGTTCACATGGAAAACGGATGGATCTGCATGGGATGTAAATACCCATAAAGTTCCAGTGACCATCCATATGGGCTTAAAAGAACCGGCTCCGCTCAAGAGCTTCCGCGTGACGGCTGGCGCGCTTACCTCAAATGGTAAAGTACGTAAAGTCAGTGCAAAAATCACCTTTGCGGACGGATCGAAGGAAACCTATTCCGGCGGCAATTACGATCAGCCATCGACGGAATACACCTTCACTATCCCGGATGCTAAGAAAAACGTAAACGTTACAAACATCGATTTCACCGTTGAAGAAAGCGGCAGTGCAACGGCGAGTGATGCGGATCCGACCAACGGAACCCTTACGCTCTGCGAGTTCTACATCACCCAGCCGGGTGCAATCGCGGTTGAATCGATTACAGCCGATTCCACGAACAAAAAACAGCTGAACCTCGGTTCCATCAGTGAAGTGAACGCAACGGTTACTCCGTCGCAGGCTTCCGGCGTATTCACCGTTTCCTCTTCTGACGAAGATGTAGCTGCAGTTGACTGCGTACAGGATGGCGGCGACGTTACCTGGTATGTTATCGGTAAGAAAGCGGGTAAAGCGACCATTACTGTGGCTTCCGCAACCGACCCAGCTAAGACAGCGTCGTACGAAGTAGAAGTTGGAAACTTCATTGATCTTACTGAGCTGAACGCAGCCATCGCCCGTGCCGAAAAGACACTGGCAGACGGCATCGTTCTGGATTCTTCCAAACCGGATCTGGAAGCGGCTATTAAAAAAGCAAAAGACGCTCTCGCTTCCAATTCGCAGGATACAGTCGACTATGCGACCGTTGAACTGCTTAACGTTCTGAGTTCTCTGCAGTATCGTGCACCGATGAAGTCCCATCTGATCAACTACACCGGCGATGAAGGCGTAGTCGTAGACAGCGGTTCTTCCCAGTGCAACGATGAAATGGAAGGTGACGGCTTAGGTACATTCGACGCTTCCCTCGATAAGGATGAGTCGACCTACTGGCATTCCAACTGGTCGACCGCAAGCGGCATGCCGCAGTACGTACTCTACGATCTGGGCAAGTCCTATGATCTGACGGACGTATCGTTCCTGCCGCGCGTAGGACGCTACAACGGCGACATGTTCGAAGTGGAACTCCTTGCTGGAAATGACAAAGACAACCTGACTTCGGTCGGTACCTGGACATTTGAACACGGTGCAAAACAGCTGACCGACCGCGGATGGAAGACAATGACCTTCTCGAGCATAAATGCACGCTATGTTGAAGTGAAAGTCCTCAAGTCCGGCGGTGACCAGCTCGATTCCTATGCATCCATGGCAGAAATCAACTTCTATGCAGCAGAAGCCTTCAAGGCGGACGATGTGGATACCACACAGCTGAAACTGGCTGTCGATACCGCTAAGGCTCTCAATGCCGAAGATTACGTCCAGAACGCAGCATGGACTGCACTGGAGGATGCCATTGCCGAGGCCGAAGAAATGATTGAAAGCCCGAGAAGCCAGGCTGTAGTCAACAGCATTGCTCTCAAGCTCAACCAGGCTCTGCTCAATGCCCGCATCAAACCAAGTGCAGAAAAACTTGCCTAACTGAACTAACCGGATTTCATCGAAGCGCTTCGAAAATCCAATTCAGGCTTTATAAATGGCGGCAGCCCCAGACGGGACTGCCGCTTTTTTGAATGGAACGACAAAGACCGTACATCCGGAATCAGGGAAACGGGAAAAGCCGGCTGCCCCACAGGGCTGGACATCGACATTGTCTCTGTATGTAATAAAATAAACATACACAGGCAAAAATCATGAAAGCTTTGTGCAAATCGCGATCAGCCTGACAGCTGCTTCTGTTCTTGGAGTTCTTACGATCGTTTCGAACGGACCCAACGAGAAAAATCAGAACGGTCGAACGATGCCCGAAGCTTACATGTGATATAAACTGCTCTGTCTGGATCGGTTTTATGCGGAAAGACTGGACTTAAAAGGATTCCTTGAATTCATTATCGTTCCGGATTTATGAAATACTTCGTCTTCCGATGCACAATGCAAGGGCAGAGCCGCTTTGGATAAGGAGAAAAGCTTAGTTATGAACGTTTCCATAAAATGGCTGGAAACCCCAAATGTGACCCAGGTCAACCGAAAACCGCCGCACGCTTCGCTCAAGCGTTCCATTCCTGAACATACGGCCATTCAGTCTTTAAACGGTGTCTGGAAAGGCGCCTACAGTGAAGAACAGGATGTTTCGCCCACGCTTTCGGAAAGTTTCGTTTTGAATTCGACGGATGTTTCGGATTTTGACGATGTCCTCGTGCCGGCCCATTTTCAGACGCAGGGCTATGGAAAAAATCAGTACACCAATACTGCCTACCCATGGGATGGACAGGAAGAGGTACCGTATGGAAAAGTCTGGTCCCGCAATCCGCACATGCGCTATGTTCTGGACTTTGATCTGGATGAAACGCTGGCCAGAGAGCAGGTGGATCTCGTTTTTCATGGCGTGGAAAGCGCCTTTTACGTGTGGCTGAACGGGGAATTTGTCGGCTATTCGACGGATTCGTTTACACCGTCCGCTTTTGACGTTACCTCGCTTTTAAAAGAGAAGGGGAACCGTCTGGCGGTTCTCGTCTTCCAGTTTTCGAGCGGATCGTGGCTGGAAGATCAGGACTTTTTCCGCTTTGGAGGCATTTTCCGCAATGTAGAACTTCAGGGACATGGGTCGGCGTATGTGGAAGATCTTTCCGTACGCACCCGCATTTCCGATACCGACAGCACGGCCTCCATTCTTGTACAGATTGCGGATCACGACGCGCAAAGCTTCGCTCTGCGTCTTTTCGATCCCGCTGGATCGCTCATGTTTTCGCAGACCGTTGAATCGCGTTCCATTAAGCTGACGCTCGATGATTTCCATCCCTGGTCCGCAGAACGGCCGGATCTGTATACCCTTGAAATCGATGTACTCGATGCCGATGGTCAGATCGCCGAAACGATTCATCAGAACGTCGGCATCCGCTCCATCGAAATTAAGGACGGCATCATGCTTTTAAACGGAAAGCGTCTGATGCTTCATGGCGTAAACCGGCATGAGTTTTCCTATGGCAAAGGCCGCGTTCAGACTCCCGAAGAAATCGAAGCGGATCTGATTTTGATGAAGCAGAACAACATCAATGCCATCCGGACTTCGCACTATCCGAATCAGGACGCTCTGTACGATCTGGCGGATCAGTACGGTCTGTACGTGATGGATGAAGCCAATCTGGAAACGCACGGGACGTGGCAGGCTGGCTTTACGGAAGAGCCGACCAATCCGCTGCCCGGCGATTCGCCCGAATGGCGCAAGCCGGTTCTCGAACGCGCGCAGGCGATGTACGAGCGGGACAAAAACCATCCGTCCATCCTGATCTGGTCTTTAGGCAACGAAAGCTGGTACGGCGACAATCTGCTTGAAGAAGCCGCCTGGCTGCGTCTGGCCGATCCGGATCGTCCGGTTCATTATGAGAGCTGCTTCCGCAATGAGGATTACAGCGGTTGCACCGATATCATCAGCCGCATGTACGCGTCACCGGCAGAAATTGAATCGATCCTGCTTTCCAAGCCGGAGAAACCGGTCATTCTTTGCGAATACGTGCACGCGATGGGCAACTCTCTGGGCGGCATGTTCCGCTATGCCCAGCTCGAGACGTACCGCCAGTATCAGGGCGGTTTTATCTGGGACTTTGCCGATCAGGCTATGCCGACCGAAAAGAACGGGGTTTCGATGATTGGGTATGGCGGCGACTTTGGCGATTTTCCCAACAACGGCAGCTTCAGCGGCAACGGCATTTTGTTTGCGGACCATACCCCTTCTGCCAAAATGCAGGAAGTCAAAGCGCTGTACGCCCCGATTCGCATTGTTCCTAACGAAACCGGCGTCGATATTCTCAATAACAATCTCTTTGAAAACACAAACGGCTACCGCTTTATCGCGACCCAGAAAGTCCGCGATCAGATTGTCGGACAGACCGAATTTGAAGTCCGGATCGAACCGGGCCGACATCGCCATATCCCGCTGAACTGGGAACAGTATCAGGGAGAAAGCGTACTGACCGTTTCCGCCATTTTGAAGAACGATCAGCCCTGGGCCAAAGCCGGTCATGAAGTCTCGTTTGGACAGCACGTTCTGTCTGGACTCCGCCATTCCACGCTGCTTGGCAAAGGCATGAAGTTTGTGCAGGGCAAAGAATACTTCGGTGCGGAATTCGAAAACGTCCGCTTCCTGTTCAGCCAGAAGGGACTTGTATCCATGAAAAGCGGCGATCAGGAATGGCTGCAGGCCATGCCTCGACCCGTATTCGCTCACGCCTGGACCGATAATGACCGCGGCAGCGACTTCGATCAGGGATCGGCGATCTGGTACAGTGCATCGCTCTTTTCGAGAGCCATCAGCCGGGAAATCCAGATTGACGAAGAACTGGGCTATGCGCAGATCACGTATGAAATCGGCCTGCCGTATCCGCTCAACAATAACAAGTGCACCCTGACGTATCTGGTCAGCGCGCCAGGCATTCTTGGCGTGAAACTGGAAATGTCGCCAAGCCGCTATTTGCCGGATCTGCCGGTCTTTGGCATGGAATTCAAACTGCCGAAAGCTGCGGATCATTTCCAGTATTACGGCTACGGGTCGATGGAAAACTACTGTGACCGTTCGGTCGGTGCCCGTCTGGATGTTTTTGAAGATACGGCGTCCAACAACGTACAGCCCTATCTTCGTCCGCAGGAAACTGGAAACCGTACCGGCGTGCGGGATCTGACTCTGTTCGACCACGACGAAAAGATCCGCTTCAGCCGGATCGCACAGCCGCTGGAAGTTTCGGTATTGCCGTATTCGTTTGAACAGCTCGAAGAAGCCGATCACCAGGAAGAACTTGGATTCTCCACCGGTACGTATGTCCGGATTGCTTCCGAACATATGGGCGTGGGCGGCATCGATTCCTGGATGACGCCGACCGATCCGCGCGATCGCCTGAGCGCCTCGAAGTATCGTATGGTCAACTTCATGATTACGTTTGGCGACCTCCCGGATCGTCAAAGCGATCTTCAGAAAATCGAAGAAGAAACACCGAGTGCGTCTTCGGATTCGTCTGAAATCGAAGAAGAAGGAACACTGGACGATACGACGACGCCTGAAGAGCAGATCAGTACGCAGATCTTGAGCAAAGAAGAAGTGAAAGAAACCGATGAGACAAAGGTCGAAACGGCTGAGATGGATACAAGCAGTTCCAAAAAGACGGAAACCGAATCCGTTCTGGTCGATCTGACTCTGGAAAAGACGAATGATGAAGATCAGCCCTCCCCGCTCGAAGCCGATCCGCAAGAGGAACTGACGTTTGACGTGCTGCAGATCGCCCAGAAAATCCTCGAAGAACCCAGCGAGGAACAGAATGCTGAAGAGACGGCAGCAACGCCTGCATCCAATCCGAACGAATCGAAAACGGACGAAGACACGTCCGCTCAATCGACAGAGAAAATGGATGCGAAAGAAGAGAAGTCCGACGAAGCTTCAGCAGATGAGACTTCTGGTAAAGTCGAGTCCGAAGAAGATGCGGTTCCTGCCGCAGCAGATGAGAAAGCCGATTCCGCAAAAGATGTCGATTCGGTGAAAGAGCCTTCCCAGCCGGAAACAAAAGCAGAAGAAGGACCGGTGAAACATGAGCCTTCGATTGCCAAGGAGAAGGCAAAGCGCCGTCGTCTGTTCAAGGCCCGCCGAAAGAAAAAGTAAGCCGGAGCCGATTAAAATCCTGCTTAGAAACAAGAATTAAGCGACGATTCAGCCCCAAATGAAGACAGCCGGTTTCCCTTGCGGGAAGCCGGCTGTCTTTTTGGCAGGAAATCATTATTTCGTATAGAAACGATACAAAATTTCTTCGTGGAACGGTTCATCCTTTTTGAGGATGACATCGGGATGTTCCTGATTGTGAATGGAGTCGGGGAGCATCTGCGGTTCGACCGCTACGCCCCAGTGCTGGTTATAAGTTTTGCCGTCGCGGCCCGGGTGATTTTCCACGTAGTTGGCGGAGTAGACCTGAACGCCCGGCAGAGTCGTTTCGACTTCTACGGTTCGTCCGGATTTCGGATCGGTGAGGATCAGAGCCGGGGATCCGGTTTCGAGAACAAAATGGTGGTCGATGCCGTTGGCGTTTTTCACGTTCCAGTCGCTCTGATCAAAGCCCTGTTTCACGGGTGCAAAGTCGCGGAAATCGAGCGGTGTGCCTTCCACTTCCCGGAACTTGCCCATGCAAAGGCCATCCGGATCGACGAGACCATGACGAATGGCCGAAATTTTCATCAAATGATCGCCCGCATCTTCCTCCATGCCGTTGAGGTTGAAGTAGGTGTGCTGGGTGAGGTTGAGCAGCGTATCGGCATCGGACTTGGCATCGTAGGAAATACGCAGAGTATTGTCGACAAGTTCGAGCGTGCAGTGGAGCGTGAGCGTTCCGGGATAGCCTTCTTCGCCGTCTTTGGAAACGTAGGTGAAGATCAGCTTGTCGCCTTCGATTTTTGAATCGAAGTTTTTGTAGGAAAATCCTTCCAGACCGCCATGCAGGGAGTTGGGACCGTTATTAACGGCAGCATGGTAGTGCTTGCCGTTGAGCGTGTATTCGCCGTTGGCCAGACGATTGCAGACACGGCCGACCAGCGCACCAAAATAGGTGCCGGATTTTGCCATATAGTCATCGATCGTTTCGTAACCCAGAATGACATTCGTCTTCTTCTGGTTTTCGTCTTTCATGTCGATCTCAATCAGCGTTACGCCATAGCTGGTAACGAGAACGCGCAGCTGATCGTTTTCCATTTCGTACAGACAGATTCCGTCCGGACGTTTTTCAAGCAGTTTAATCATGAGCATGCAGCTCCTTCCTTTTTCTATCCGTCTATCATTGTAGCCAGATCTGTTCAGGAAAAGTACAAAAGGTTGAAAAGGCTTTCGAAAAACGGGTTCGCAGTCAGACTGTCGCTGCCCGATCCGTCAGGCGACTGAGGCAAAGACAAGACAATCCCAGATGAATAAATATTGGAATGTGCCAGTACGACCAGACTCGGACGGGTCGGGGTACAGGGATGGAAAAGCGGCCGGTCTGTGAAATTGGACAGGCTGAAGTCAGTAATTATAATGGAAAGGAAATGGAGGAGTCCGTATGTTCATTCTTGCTCTGGACAGTCTGGAAGATCTGGAGACCATAATCGAAGCCAGACCCGATGCGATCGTTCTTGGCATAGAACCCTTTTGCGCCCGTACGCGAGCCGTAACGGATTGGAATCAGCTCCCCGCGCTGGTCAGGCGCATGCATGAAGCGGGAATTCAGGTGTATATCAACCTCTTAGCCATGATCGAGCAGCCCAGACTGCAAGCCTGCACAGAGGCGTTTGGACAGCTGGCGAAGATGGGTGTCGACGGCCTGTATGTCGCGGATGACGGCTGGCTGGAAATTGCGTACGCGTACAATCCAGAAACGCTTTCTCTTCTGATTGTTCAGCCGGAAACGCTGCTTTGCAGCGGGGAAGACGCCAGTTTCTTTGCCAGACAGGGAACACAAGCGCAGTCGCTTTCGCATGAACTAAGTGAAGCGGAACTGATTGCCTGCGTAAAAACGTGTCCAAGCTGCGAACTGCTTTGTGCCGGCCATTATTCCTGGATGGAAAGCCGAAGAGGACTGCTCTCCAATTATCTCCATCAGATCGAAAAGCCTGAAGACTTTCAGGAGGGCCGTCTGTATACCCTTCGGGAAATGAACCGTCACGGACGCATGCCGGTTTGGCAGGATCATCTGGGAACTCATGTTCTTTCCGATGAAGTGTTCCAGGCGGGCGAATATCTGCTTCCTTTGCGGGAAGCCGGACTGCAGCGCTATCGCATTGACTGTCTGCTCATGGGCAACACCTGGGGACTCGACATGCTTAAGGCGTATCGAACGCTGCTGACTGAAGGAACGGATGCTCTGAGTCCCAAGCAGAAAGAGGCGATTTCCAGTACGATTTGGAAAAGCTCGTCATTAATTCGAAAGGAGAAAAGCCATGGAACACGTTGAACTGCTTGCTCCGGCCGGCAATCTTTCGAAAGCAAAAACCGCAATCCTTTATGGAGCCAACGCGGTCTATATCGGCGGCCAGTCGTTTTCTCTGCGCTCCAGGGCTTCGAACTTTTCTCTGGACCAGATCGCCGAGCTCTGTACGTTTGCCCACGATCACCATTCGAAAGTGCATGTCACGGTCAATATCATTCCGCATCCGGACGATCTGCAGGGACTGGACGACTATTTGCGTGCGTTAAACGACGCGGGAATTGACGCGATCATCAGCGCTTCGCCTACGATCATTACGCACGCGCTCCACATGGACGGCCGCCAGTTTGAAGTGCACATTTCCACGCAGCGCTCCATTCTCAATTCGGCTGCCGTTCGCTTCTGGAAAAGACAGGGCGTTGAACGTGTTGTCTTAGGACGCGAAACGAATCTGGACAGTATCGAGGCGATTTGTGCGCAGGACATTATGCCGATTGAAGTTTTCATTCACGGCGGCATGTGCATTTCCTATTCCGGGCGCTGCGTGCTATCCAATCATATGACGGACCGCGATGCCAACCGCGGCGGCTGCGCGCAGAGCTGTCGGTGGAAATACGAACTCTTTGACGAACAGAATGAAAAAATCAGCCGCGACGAAACCCCGTATTCGATGTCGAGCCGGGATTTGCAGGCAGCAAAATATATTGAACGCCTGATTCATGCGGGCGTCGCTTCGCTCAAAATCGAAGGACGCATGAAGTCGGATTACTACCTAGCCGTGGTGGTCGGGGCGTATCGCCGCCTGATCGATGCCATCGAAAGCGGACAGACGATTACGCAGGAATTTTTAGCCGAGATTTCCGCGGAACTGGCCCGGGCGGAAAATCGTCCGGCGGGTCCAGGCTTTTATAATGGACTGCCCGATCAGAACGTACAGCTGTATCGAAGACACGATGAATCGGTCACCCAGGAATACATTGGCTACGTTCTGGAAGAGCCAAGAGATGGCTGGATGAAAATTCAGGTCAAAAACCATTTCGAAGCCGGAACGCCGGTCGAACTGTTTGGACCGGGAATCGCTCCGTATCCGCAGACGATTGACGAAATCCAGACGCTCGACGGTCTGCCCAAGTCCGTATGTTCCCACCCGATGGAAATCGTACGAATTCGCTGGAATCAGCCCGCCAGACCGGGAAGCATGATTCGCAAGCAGCGCTTATCGATGCCGGACAAACCGGAAACGGAAGCCAAAGACGGCAGCTGCGCCAAGCCAAATCCCCTGCGGGGGTAATGTGCTCGATTCTTTTTATAATTTGATAAATCCTTTGTTCGTCTTTTCATAAAGGAAAAGATCAGGCCGCTTTCGGTTTTTTGGCTCTTTCTCTTTTCTTTTTTGAAGAGTCAGAGGCTAAGAAAGATTCGATTTTAAACCGGTTTATGAAAAAATGCAGCCCGCACCCGCACAGGACGAGCAAATTTCGATAGACTGAACAGGCAGACGATTTCAGGATCGCATTAGAAGAAAGGAAAGTCTGCCTGAAAAGATCCTGAACAAATATGAAATTATCCAACAGCTATTTCTTTACTCTGCGTGAAAACGTGAAAGATGAAGATTCCGTATCGTCCAATCTTCTCGCCCGCGCAGGGATGATCAAGAAACTTTCCAATGGTATCTATATTATTCTGCCGATGGGAAAACGCGTTCTTGCCAAAATTGAAAATGTAGTCCGTGAAGAGATGGACAGCCATGGCGCGCAGGAACTGCTCATGCCGGCGCTGATCCCGGAGGACGTTTATGTTTCCAGCGGACGCCGCGAGGCATTTGGCGCGAACATGTTTGCCCTGAAAGACCGTTATGACAAAAAATACGTGCTTGGTCCTACGCATGAAGAACTGTTTGCGATGTGCGCAGCGATGGACGGCAAGTCCTGGAAAGATTTCCCGTACAACCTGTACCAGATCCAGACCAAATACCGCGATGAAACCAGACCGCGCTACGGTCTGATCCGTGTGCGTGAGTTTATCATGAAGGACGCCTATTCGTTCGATAAGGATCTCGAAGGTCTGGACGTTTCTTATGCCAATATGTACGACGCCTACTGCAAAATTTTCGACCGTCTGGATCTGAACTACAAAATCGTTAAGGCCGATACCGGTCTGATGGGCGGTCTGCTTTCGGAAGAATATCAGGCGATTTCCAGCATCGGCGAAGATATTGTTGTCGGATGCGAAAGCTGCGATTTCTCCAGCAACGAAGAAATTACCGAAGTCATCGATACGATGGAAGACGATCCGGCTGAAGAGCTCGAAATGGAAAAGATCTATACCCCGAATGCGGGTACGATCGAAGAAGTCAGCACATTCCTGGGCAAGAGACCGGAAGACTTCATTAAAACGCTCATTTACAACGCAGACGGCAATCTGGTTGCTTTCGTTCTCCCGGGCGACCGCGAACTGAATGAGACCAAAGCCGGCAAGCTTCTTGGCGCGATCGAACTGAATCTGGCTACTCCGGAAGAAGTTAAGGCAGCTACCGGGGCACGCATCGGCTTTGCAGGTCCTGTCGGCCTGAACCTGCCGATTTACATGGATCGTCAGGTTGCCCATTACAAAAACTTCATCGTCGGCGCCAACGAAGACGACTACCACTTCAAAAACGTCAACCTTTCCCAGTTCACACCGACGGCGGTAGCGGATCTGACACAGGTTCGTGAAGGCGACCTCTGCCCGAAATGCGGTCATAAACTGACATTTGAGCACGGTATCGAAGTCGGCAACCTGTTCAAACTGGGTGAGAAGTATTCCAAGGCGATGGATCTGTACTATTCCGACCAGAACAACCAGCTCAGACCAGTATGGATGGGATCGTACGGTATCGGTCTGGAACGCTGCATGGCAGCGGTTGCGGATCAGCACAATGACGAATACGGCCTGATCTGGCCGGATGAACTTGCTCCGTTCCGGGTAGCGCTCGTTATCGTTTCCATGAAAGACGAAGAACAGAAAGCGCAGGCGCTCAAGCTCTACGACTATGCTCGTTCCAAAGGCTACGATGTTCTCCTCGATGACCGCAGTGAGCGTGCCGGCGTTAAGTTCAAGGATATGGAACTGATCGGCATTCCGCACCGTATCACGTTCGGTAAAGGCGTTAAGGACGGCAAAGCCGAATACGTCATCCGCAAAACCGGAGAAAAATCCGAAGTGGAACTCGATCAGCTCGAAGCGCTGCTCGATTCGATTTACGGTGCATAATTCAAATTCGCTCATCTGTAAGCGTCAAATAAAAGACGGGTATTTTCTCGACCGCCTCCTTGGGATAATTCCTTTATTCAAGGAGGCTTTTTCATGGAATCAATCATCCCTGCAATCGATCTCGGTATCGATTTCTCCAAAG